>NZ_JBHYPZ010000010.1:0-175893 GCF_042746485.1 Streptomyces sp. NPDC058751
GCATGTGAGCGTGGGGCCAGGCCTCAGAACACTGGCCTGAGACAGCCCAGTTGTGACCGGGCTATCCACTTGAATGGTGCGACCTCGTGTCGCACGCGGAAGCTGTACCGAAGCTGCACGGCCATCACGCTAGGCAGGTCGAACCCGCATCGCTACCGGGAACACACGAGCGAACCGTCACCGTCGCTGCAGAGTCCGGCTCCGCCGGAACGTCACCGCGACGCTCTGAGTCGCCACCGCAGAATTCGTTTCACCCCCGGCCCGAAAGCCGGAGCACTGCGAATGAATCCCGGTAGCCCTTGGCGGCGAGGGCCTTCACCACAGCCGGATCCGAGAAGAACTCCGCCTTCTCCGAACCGATCATTCCGTGCACGGTCTTCGTTGCCGTGCCCTTGTCCTGACCAGTGCGGCCCGCGACGACGGCTGCTGCCACTCCGCCGATCAACAGGACCGCCAGGACGATTCCCGCGATGCGTCTCACGCCTGGAGCGTGCACCCCGGAATCCAACGTTCCCCGCCTCGGGGGGTGAACACGGGGTGACCACCGGGTCCCGGTACGCAACCGGAGGAGGGGCTGCCGCTACGGGGCGGCGCGGAGCTCCCGCGGGGTCGGCGGGGCGGGGGTGGCACCCGGTCCGCGCGTCGCTTCGAAGACGCGCGGACCGAGGCCGTACGGGGGGCCTCGGCCCGGGCCCGGGCGGTCCGGGCGCGTGGGCGTGGCGGGTCCGGACCGTGGGCCGGGGATTCAGTGGGTGGCCAGCTCGCGGGGTTCGGCGGCGGACGCGTGGGCGTCCATCCGCTCGGCGGAGAGGATCGCCGCGGCCGTGTCGGCGCGGGAGGCCGCGACGACCAGCGCGCGGCCCGCGAGGGCGTGGGCCCGCCGGTGGAGTGTCGCGAGGCGCGACGCGCCGGGTGCCGCGTCGGCCGGGGCGGCCGGCGCGCGCGGCGGGGTGCCGCCGCGCAGCCGCGTCACCTGCTCGGTGAGCCGCTGGACGCCGGCGTCCAGGTCCGCGGACGGGGCGAGCGTACGGATCTCGTCCGTGACGGCGAGCAGTGCCGCGAGGTGACCGGCGAGCTGGATGTCCAGCTCCTCCTCGCGCGACCGGTGGGGGAAGTCCGAGGAGGGGGCGCCGGCCATCGCGTGGACCGACTTCGAGCGGATCGGTTCGTACATGGAATGGCCTCCTGTGCCTGACAGGAAGCCATCCTAGCTTGGATTTCGTCTAAAGTTGAGCAGGTTCGCATACTGGGACGCGGCGTGCACGCAGGGTGAGCGCGGGCCGCGCCCCGGCGGGATCAGGGCTGGCTGTAGCCGTCCAGGAACGAGCCGATCCGTGTCACCGCGTCCGTCAGATCCGCGACCGTCGGCAGGGTGACCACCCGGAAGTGGTCGGGCTCGGGCCAGTTGAAGCCCGTCCCCTGCACGACCATGATCTTCTCTTGGCGCAGCAGGTCGAGCACCATCTGCCGGTCGTCCCTGACCTTGAAGACCTTCGGGTCCAGACGCGGGAAGAGGTACAGCGCCCCCTTCGGCTTCACGCAGCTCACGCCGGGGATCTGTGTCAGCAGCTCGTGCGCGACGTCCCGCTGCTCCTTCAGGCGCCCGCCCGGCAGGACCAGGTCGTTGATCGTCTGGCGCCCGCTGAGCGCCGCGACGACTCCGTGCTGCCCCGGCATGTTCGCGCACAGCCGCATGTTCGCGAGGATCGTCAGACCCTCTATGTAGGAGGAGGCGTGCGCGCGGGGCCCCGAGACCGACATCCATCCGACGCGGTAGCCCGCCACCCGGTACGCCTTCGACATGCCGTTGAAGGTGAGGGTGAGCAGGTCCGGGGCGATCTTGGCGGTCGCGGTGTGCGTGGTGCCGTCGTAGAGGATCTTGTCGTAGATCTCGTCGGAGCAGACCAGCAGGTTGTGCCGCCGGGCGATGTCCGTCAGCCCCCGGAGCATCGCGTCGTCGTAGACCGCGCCCGTCGGGTTGTTCGGGTTGATGATGACGATCGCCTTGGTGCGGTCGGTGATCTTCCGCTCCACGTCCGCGAGGTCGGGCATCCAGTCGGACTGCTCGTCGCAGCGGTAGTGCACGGCCGTGCCGCCGGACAGGGAGACCGCCGCCGTCCACAGGGGGTAGTCCGGGGCCGGCACGAGCACCTCGTCGCCGTCGTCCAGCAGCGCCTGCATCGCCATCACGATGAGTTCGGAGACGCCGTTGCCGATGAAGACGTGGTCGACGTCCGTCTCGATGCCGAGGGTCTGGTTGTGCATCACGACCGCGCGGCGGGCGGCGAGCAGGCCCTTGGCGTCGCCGTAGCCGTGCGCCGAGGAGACGTTGCGGAGGATGTCCTCGAGGATCTCGGGCGGACACTCGAACCCGAAGGCGGCCGGGTTGCCCGTGTTGAGCTTGAGGATGCGGTGACCGGCCGCTTCGAGCCGCATCGCCTCCTCAAGAACCGGACCCCGGATCTCGTAGCAGACGTTGGCGAGCTTCGTGGACTGGATCACCTGCATGTCCGTGAGCTTACGACCGCCCGCCGCGCGCCGGGGCGTGTTTTTCACCACGTGGGACGCGTCGATGTCGGCAATTTTGTCCTCCGGCTGCACCGAACGCCCTGGTGGTCCCTACAATGCGCGATCATGTCCTGGCAGTCCGGAGACCCCGAAGCCCGGCCGACGGTGTACCTCCCGCAGAGCGACGGGGCGACGCCTTCGGCCTACGAGACGTACGCCGATCCCGCCGAGGCCCACGGCTGGCAGAAGGTCTACGCGGACGGTGAGGCCACCGCCGCCCTGCCCGTCGTGCCGGGCGATCCGGCCGGGCGGCAGGAGCGGCTGCTGAACCGCAGGCGCACCCGCCGCGGCCGGTTGAACCGGCGGCTGGCCGTGGCCGGGGGAGCGGTCGGCGTCGTCGTCCTCGGTCTCGCCGTCTCCGGGGTGTTCGACTCGGGGGCGGCCAAGGGGCCCGCCGGCACACCCGCGAGCACGAGAGAGCCGGTGCGCCTCCCCACCGGACCCGTGCAGGCGGACGACGGATCGACCGGGACCGCCTCCGCGCGGCCCCTGGAGGCCCCGCCGGCCACCACGTCGGCGCCCGCGGCCTCCTCCTCCGCCCCGGGCGGGACCGCCACCACGACCGCCTCCGCACCCGGCACCGCTTCCACGGCTCCCGCGCCCTCCGCCACCACCGCGGCGCCCTCGGCCTCCCCGAGCTCCTCGGCGACCGGCGCCACCGGCGGCCGTGGCCGCGGACAGGGGCGCGGCCACGGCGGCTGGTCCGACTGAGGGCCGTCCTGCAATCCCCGGTGGATCGGTGTGCGGCGTCAGCCGCGCCCCCACGGCCCGAAAGGCGTGGGTGGTGTCCCGGCACCGGATGCCGCGAGCCCCGTTCTCCGGGCGGACGACGCCGCGGGTCGGCGCACCCGGTGCCGCAGGAGGCGAACCCGGCGCCGCAAGGGGCGGGCCCGGCTCCGCCGCGGGCCCGTCTCGCCCGCCGGTAGGCCGGAAACCACTCCTTGTTCACTTTTCCCTCCCCCCTCACAATGCGCATGACAACAACTGACCGGAAGACCTCCGGTCAGCGGAAGGCGGCCGGACGACCTTCGGCCGCCCCAAGTCGCAAGAGGGGACCCCCACATGAGAAAGCCTCTCGTCGCCGTGCTGTTCGCCCTGGTGCTGTCAGGGGCGGGCGCGGCACCCGCGGGCGCGGCACCCGCTCCCCACACGGTGCCCGCGTCCCGGCCGACTCCCGCGCGCGCGGCGGACACCGGGGCGGCGCCCGCCGTCCAGGCCGTCAGCCTGGCCGGGACCGTCGCGCTCAGCAACTGCTCGGGCTCGGTCGTCCGCTTCCCCGGCTCGGCGGACACCGACCCGGCGCTCGTGCTCTCCAACGGCCACTGCCTGGAGACCGGTTTCCCGGACCCCGGTGAGGTGATCGTCGGCCAGTCGTCCAGCCGGACCTTCGGCCTGCTGAACTCGGCGGGCACCCGGGTCGCGACGCTGCGCGCGAGCAAGGTCGCGTACTCGACCATGACCGACACGGACATCACGATCTACCAGCTCACCAGCACCTACGCGACCATCAGGAACTCGTACGGCATCAGCGCGCTGACCGTGCAGGACACGCACCCGGTCGCCGGCACCGCCATCACCGTGGCCTCCGGCTACTGGAAGCGCCTCTACAGCTGCAACGTCGACGGGTTCGCGTACCGCCTCAAGGAGGGGGACTGGACCTGGAAGGACTCGGTCCGCTACACCTCGGCCTGCCAGACCATCGGCGGCACCTCGGGCTCGCCGGTCGTCGACCAGTCCACCGGCAAGGTCGTCGCCGTCAACAACACCGGCAACGAGGACGGCGGACGCTGCACCCTGAACAACCCCTGCGAGGTCGACGCGAACGGCACCGTCACCGTCCGCCAGGGCATCAACTACGCCCAGGAGACCTACCAGATCCCGGCCTGCTTCACGACCGGAAACCAGCTGAACCTGAGCCTGAGCGGGTGCGTCCTGCCCAAGCCGTAACACCGCGGGAGGGCGGGCGGTCACGCCGTGCGGCGGACCGCCCGTCCCGCCAGCACGTCCGTCCGGCGCCCGTCCTCGACGACGAAACGGCCGTCGATCAGGACGTGCGGGATGCCGGTCGGCAGGGTGCGCGGCGCCGCGAAGGTCGAGCCCGCCGCGACCGTCGCCGGGTCGAGGAGGACCAGGTCGGCGCGGTACCCCTCGCGGACGAGACCCCGGTCGGGCAGCCGCAGCCGGGCGGCGGGCCTGCCGGTGAGGTGCGCGACGCACTCCTCCAGCGTCAGGACGCCCAGCTCCCGCACGTAGTGGCCGAGATAGTGCGGGAAGGTGCCGTAGGCGCGCGGGTGCGGTTTGGCGCCGTGCAGGATGCCGTCCGAGCCGCCGGTGTGCACCCGGTGCCGCATGATCGCCCGGACGTTCTCCTCGTGGCCGACGTGCTGGAGGATCGTGGGGCCGAGCCCGTCCTCGACCAGCAGCCGCCGGGCGGTGGTCCAGGGCTCCTCGCCGCGCAGATCGGCCGACTCCAGGACGGTCCGGCCGACGTACGGGCCGAGGCCGGGGTCGTTCACCCCCGAGATCTCGATCGTCTCCCAGTCGACGGGCACGCCGTGGCAGCCGTCCGCGCCCACGACCTCCAGGTGGTGCCGGATCCGTTCGGCGGTGGTGTCGTCCCGCAGCCGCGCGAGCACCGCCTCCGGGCCGCCCTCGTTCGCCCAGCTCGGCAGCAGCGCCGCCAGGGTGGTGCACCCGGGGGTGTACGGATAGGTGTCGAGGGTGATGTCGGCGCCCTGCGCCAGCGCCTTGTCCAGCAGGGCGAGGAGCTCCGGCGCCCGTCCTTCGTTCACCGAGAAGTTCATGGTGGCGTGGGCGAGGTGGAGCGGGCAGCCCGCCTCCCGGGTGAGGGCCACCATCTCCTCGTACGCCTCCAGGGCGCCCGCCCCGTACGAGCGGTGGTGGGGGCACCAGTAGCCGCCGTGGTCGGCCACCACCCGGCACAGCGCGGTGAGTTCGGCGTCCCGGGCGTACATCCCGGGGGTGTACGTCAGTCCCGAGGACATGCCGACCGCGCCCTCCCGCAGCCCGTCCGCCACCAACTGCCGCATCCGGTCCAGCTCCCGAGGGGTCGCCTCGCGGTCCTCCCAGCCGACGGCCAGCATGCGGACGGTGCCCTGGGGGACGAGGTAGGCGGCGTTGACCGCGATGCCCTCGCCGCCGAAGCCGTGGTCGAGCCGGTCCAGGTACTCGCCCACGGAACGCCAGCCGAAGTCGATGTCGTCTCCGTCGCCGTTCCAGCCGGTGATCGTCCGGCGGACCTCGGCGAGCGTGCGGTCGTCGACCGGCGCGTACGACAGGCCGTCCTGGCCGATCACTTCGAGGGTCACGCCCTGGGCGGCCTTCGCGCTGTGGTCCGGGTCCCGCAGCAGCGCGAGGTCGCTGTGCGCGTGCATGTCGATGAAGCCGGGAGCGAGGACGAGGCCCTCGGCGTCCATCTCCCGCGTGCCGCGCGGCCGTTGGCAGCCGGCCGCCGCGGCCTCCTTGACGATCGCGACGATCCTGCCTCCCTTGACGGCCACGTCCGCGCGGTACGTCGGCGCGCCGCTGCCGTCGGCGACGTCCACGTCCTGGAGGACGAGATCGGCGTGATCCACGGTGTGTCTCCCGCTTCTAGAAGAACGTACGGACGTAGTCGACGACCGTGCCGTCCGGCTCGACCAGTGGGATGAGCTGCCACTTGTCGAAGGACGTGCACGGGTGGGACAGGCCCATGCCGACCCAGTCGCCGACCTCCAGGTCCGCCTCGGGGGCCGTGCGCAGCCAGGCGTGCTGGTCCGAGAGCCCGCTCACCTCGATGCCGGCCGCCGGCCGCTCGGTTCCGGCGCGGCGCACGACCTGGGCGACGGGCAGGTCGAGGTCGTGGGCCGCGTCCCGCTTGCCGGCGTTGGTGAAGGCCTGTTCGGGGGAGGGGCGTGAGACGACCTGCGACCACAGGCGGAACGCCGGGTGCAGGGCGCCCTCCCGCGGGACGCGGGTGAAGGGGGTGAGCCTGCGGTAGTGGCCGTCGTCGTGCGAGACGTACGCGCCCGAACGCAGCAGCTTCAGGACGGGCAGCGAGAGTCCGGGGATCTCCGCGAAGACGTCGGCGACCGCGTCGAACCAGGCGCTGCCGCCCGCGCTGACGACGATCGTGTCGGCGTCCTTGAACCGCCCGGCGCCGTCGAAGGCCGCCGCGAGCGCGGTCAGCCGCCGCAGCCAGGCGTGCACCCGCTCGGGGTTCGCGTCCGGCACCTCGCCCTCGTACCCGGCGACGCCCGTCAGCCGGAGCGTCCCGGCCGCCGCCACCGCGTCGGCGACCGCCGCGCACTCCTCCTCCGTGCGCGCCCCGGTACGGGCGCCCGCGCCCGCGGCGAGTTCGACGACGACGTCCACCGGGCGGGCGCTCCCGCGCAGGGCCGCGTCCATCAGCTCCACCCCGCGCACCGAGTCGACGTAGCAGACGAACCGGAAGTCCGGGTCCGCCGCCAGTTCGGCGGCGATCCAGCGCAGGGCGGCGGGGTCGACGAGCTCGTTCGCGAGGAAGATCCGGTCGATGCCGAACTCCCGGGCCACCCGCACCTGGTGGGGGACCGCGAGGGTGATGCCCCAGGCGCCGTGCTCGATCTGCCGCCAGAAGAGCTGGGGCGCCATGGACGTCTTGCCGTGCGGCGCGAAGGCGAGGCCGTGCCGGGTGGCGTACGTCTCCATGAGTTCGAGGTTGTGGGTCAGGCGCTCGGCGGAGAGGGCGAGGACGGGGGTGGTGAAGCCGTCCGTGAAGAGGTTGCGGCGCTGCGCGGCCAGCTCGCCGACGCTCAGACCGCCGGCGTCCGGCGGCAGGCCCTTGAAACGGTGGTCGACGCGCTCCGCCGCGAGAGCGGCCAGCGGTGCGGCGGCGGTGTCGGCGCTCATGGGGCCTCCTCGGCCTGTCGATGGCGCGTTGCATCATGTGCAACGCTCATTGCGTATGTCGTTCGTCGCTGTCTAACATCCCAGCCGACGCAGGGTCAACGGTGCCGTCCGCCGCCGTGGGCCGCCAGAGCGAGGAGCCCGACCGCCGTGAGCAGCCAAGGACCCGTGGGTGACGAGTCCCCCGACACCGGCACCGGCGCGGGCGTCGCCCCGGGCACCGGCACCGTCGACGTGGTGGCGCTCGGCGAGTCCATGGTCACCTTCCTGCCCACCCGCCCCGGCCGCCTCGCCGACGTGCCGTCGTTCGAACGGGGCATCGGGGGCGCCGAGTCGAACGTGGCCTGCGTGCTCGCCCGCGCCGGTCACTCCGCCCGCTGGGTCGGCCGGGTCGGCGCCGACGGGTTCGGCGACCACCTGGTGGAGGCGATCACCGCGTACGGCGTCGACACCTCCGCCGTGCGCCGGGACCCCGGACGGCCCACCGGCGTCTACTTCCGCACCGCCGGCGACCGGGCGACCGACGCCCACGAGGTCGCCTACTACCGGGCCGGATCCGCGGCCTCGGCCATGACCGCGCGGAACACGGACCTGGCCGCCGCCCGCTCGGGCCGCGTGCTCCACCTGTCCGGCATCACCGCCGCGCTCTCCGACGGCTGTCTGGACCTGGTGCGCGAGCTGACCGCCCCGCGGACCGGCCGCCCCCTCGTCTCCTTCGACGTCAACCACCGCCCGGCCCTGTGGCGCGGCCGGCCCGGGGGACCGCGCGTCCTGCTGGACCTCGCGCGCCGCGCCGACATCGTCTTCGTCGGGGACGACGAGGCCCGCGACGCCTGGGGACTGCGCGGGGCCCGGGCGATCCGCGAGGCACTGCCCGAACCGGCCGTCCTGGTCGTCAAGGACGGCGGCCGGGGAGCCGTCGTGTTCGACCGGAATGCGGGCGCCGGGGGACCCGGGAGCGGCAGCGGGGCCGGCGAGGGCGCGGACGGTACCGCCGTCTTCGTCCCCGCCCCCGGGGTCGACGTCGTCGCGGCCGTCGGCGCCGGTGACGCCTTCGCCGCCGGGTTCCTCTCCGCCACCCTGCGCGGCCTGCCCGCCCGCGACCGGCTGCGCCACGGCCATCTGACGGCGGCCGCCGCCCTCACCGTCCCCGGCGACCTCGCAGAGCCGCCCGCCCGGCGGCTCGCCGACCGGCTGACGGCCCTCGACGACCGTGCCTGGGAGAGACTTCGTCTCGGCCCCGGCTGGACCGAAGCCGACGCACGGGCCGCGGAGGAGGTACGTACGCCATGAGCCAGACCGTCGACCGAGCGCTGAGCATCCTGCCGCTGCTCGCCGAGGGCCCCGCCGACCTCGGCCAGGTCGCCGACCGCCTCGGCGTCCACAAGTCCACGGCCCTGCGCCTGCTGCGCACCCTGCACGAACACGGCCTGGTGTACCGCCAGTCCGACCAGCGCTACCGCCTCGGCGCCCGGCTCTTCGCCCTCGCCCAGGAGGCCGTCGAGAACCTCGACGTCCGCGAGATCGCCCACCCCCATCTCGTCCGCCTCAACGAGAGCTGCGGACACACCGTCCACCTCGCCGTGTACGAGGAGAACGAGGTGCTCTACATCGACAAGGTGGAGAGCCGCTACCCGGTGCGCATGTACTCGCGGATAGGGAAGCCCGTCGCCATCACCGTCGCCGCGGTCGCCAAACTCCTGCTCGCCGACCTGCCCGAGGCCGAGCGCCGCGCCGTCGCCGACAGGCTCGACTACCCCGTGTACACGGCCCGTTCGACGCCGAACGCCCCCGCCTTCCTGAAGGAACTGGCGACGGTGCGCGAACAGGGCTGGGCCACCGACCTCGGCGGCCACGAGGAGTCCATCAACTGCGTCGCCGCCCCCGTCCGCGGCGCCGACGGACGCGTCGCCGCCGCGATGTCGGTCTCCGCGCCCAACGTGGTCGTCACCGCCGAGGAACTCCTCGCCCTGCTCCCGCTGGTGCGCCGCACGGCCGACGCCATCAGCCGCGACTACTCCGGCAAAACCCCCGTGAAGGAAGACACCGAGGAATGAGCACCGCATGACCGACAAGATCGCCCTCACCCCCGCGACCCACACCACCCCGCCCGCCCGGTTCTCGCACGGCGTGCGGAAGGGGAGCATCCTCCAGGTCGCCGGGCAGGTCGGCTTCCTGCCCGCCGAGGAGGGCAGGCCCCCGACGCCCGCGGGCCCGACCCTGCGCGAGCAGACCCTCCAGACGCTCGCCAACGTCAAGGCCGTCCTCGAGGAGGGCGGCGCCGGCTGGGACGACGCGATGATGATCCGCGTCTACCTCACGGACACCGGCCACTTCGCCGAGATGAACGAGATCTACGACCAGTACTTCGAGGAGCAGGGACTCACCGCGCCCCCCGCCGCCCGCACGACGGTCTACGTCGGCCTGCCGGCCGGACTCCTCGTCGAGATCGACGTGCTCGCCGTCCTCGGCTGACGTCCCCTCCGGGCCCACGCCCGCACGACCCCCGCGCGACCGTGTGACCCACACGGGCCGAACCCACACGGGCTGACCCCACACGGGCTGACCCCACACAGGCCGAACCCGCGTGATCGGCGCGACCCGCGCAACTCCCGCACCCCGTACGACGTCACGGTGCGGCACCCGCCACCCCGGGGTGCCGCACCGCGATCCGCCCTGCCCGAAAGCCCCACGCACCGACGGAAGAAGAGGCTCCCCGACATGTCGTCGTACCCGCTCGCAGCGACAACCCCGGCCCCGGCCCCGGAGGCACCACCGCACACCGGCGGTCTCCTGCTCCTCCTCGACGGCACGGCCGGACTGCTCACGGTCGCCGCCCTCGGTATCGCGCTCCTCCTCTTCCTGATCATCAAGGTCAGGCTCCAGCCGTTCGTCGCCCTGCTCGCCGTCTCCATAGCCGTCGGCCTCGCGGCCGGACTCTCGGTCACGGAGCTGTTCGGCACGGTCCAGCGGTCCACCGCCGTATCGGTCGTCGAGACCGGCATGGGCGGCATCCTCGGCCATGTCGCGATCATCATCGGTCTCGGCACGATGCTCGGGGCGGTCCTCGAAGTCAGCGGCGGCGCCGAGGTGCTGGCCTCCCGGCTGCTCGGCCTCTTCGGGGAACGGCGGGCCCCGCTCGCCATGGGCCTGACCGGCCTGATCTTCGGCATCCCGGTCTTCTTCGACGTCGGCATCTTCGTCCTCGCGCCGCTCGTCTACGCCGCCGCCAAGCGGTCGGGCAGGTCGATCCTCCTCTACTGCCTGCCGCTGCTCGCCGGCCTGTCGATGACCCACGCCTTCCTGCCGCCGCACCCCGGCCCGGTCGCCGCCGCCGGACTGCTGCACGTCCAGCTCGGCTGGGTCGTCCTCATGGGCGTCGTCTGCGGAATCCCCGCCGTACTGGCCGCCTGGGTCTACTCCGCCTGGATCGGCAGGCGCCTCTTCGTCCCCGTACCGCAGGACATGGTCGAGGCGGCCGCCGAGGCCAGGCGGGCCGTCGCCGAGGAGCGGCGGGGCGCGGGTGCCGCGCTGCCGGAGGGCACCGACGGCCCGGGCGAGGGCGCGGAACCGAGGGAGAAGCCGGTGCCGCTCGGCACGGTCCTCGGCATCATCGGCACGCCGCTGCTGCTCATCCTCGCGGCCACCTTCTCCTCGGTCGCCCTCGACCCCTCCACGCCCCGCTCCGTCATCGAGTTCTTCGGCAGCCCGTTCGTCGCCCTCACCATCGCCCTGCTCCTCGCCTCCTACCTCCTCGGCATCCGCCGCGGCTGGTCCCGCAAGTCCCTGGAGACGGTGGCCACTTCGTCCCTCAAGCCGGTCGGCAACATCCTGCTCGTGGTCGGCGCGGGCGGTGTGTTCGGCGCCGTGCTGAAGGCCAGCGGGGTCGCCCAGGCCCTGTCGGACACCTTCAACGACGTCGGCCTCCCGGTGATCGTCCTGGCCTATCTGATCTCCCTGGTCCTGCGGGTCGCCCAGGGCTCGGCGACGGTCGCGATCGTCACCACGGCCGGAATCGTCGCGCCGCTGCTCACCGAGGGCCACCACTCGCAGGCATTCGTCGCCCTCGTCATCATGGCGATCTCGGCGGGCTCGATCTTCGCCTCGCACGTCAACGACGGCGGCTTCTGGATGGTGGCCAAGTACTTCGGCATCAGCGAACGCGACACCCTGCGGACCTGGACCGTGCTGGAATCGGTGCTGTCCGTCGCCGGGTTCGCCGTGGCCGCCGCGATGAGTCCCTTCGTGTAACAGTGGCATCGCCAATTCGGGGCCGACTGTGCCTCGCACAGGATCTTCGACCATACTTCCGGCTGTGGAGCAGCGCATAGGTTCGAAGAGCCAGCCCCTGGACGCCGCCGCGGTGAACCCGGCGTACATCCCCGGGCTTACGTCACCCGTGCCGGCGGAGCCGAAGGACGCGGTCGTGGAGACCGAGGAGGCTGCCGAGGAGACCGTCGCCGACGGGACGGTCTCCGACGACGCGGCGTCCGACGCGGCGCCCGCCGACGATGCCTCGGAGGAGGCCGAGTCCGAGGAGGCCGGGTCCGAGGAGGAGAGCGGACCCGCCCCCGACGGCCCCGTCTTCGAGGCGTCCGACCGGCGTGCCTCGATCAGGGCCGACCACAGCGGCGTCCTGCTGCGCCTGGACGACCAGGAGGCGGAGTTCCGCTGGGACGAGATCGGCGCCGTCGAGACGGAGTCGCCGCGCTTCGGCAAGCGGTTCACCATCACGGTGCACACGCCGGAGCGCCGCTGGTACCCGATAGAGATCGAGGCGAACGCCCGGGCACGCTTCAAGGAGTGGGAGGAGCAGCTCGACGCCGTCCTGGACGCCTACTTCGACGACGGCGAGCCCGAGGCCGATGCCGAGCCCGAGTCGAAGGCCGAGCCCGAGTCGAAGGCCGAGGCCGAGACCCGGGGCGAGGGCGAGACCCGGGGCGAGGGCGACGACGACGGCGAGGACGGCAAGGACAAGGCCGAGAAGTAAGCGGTACGGGGATCCGCGCGCCCGGTCAGGAGGGCACGCGGATCCCCGGCCACCGGCCGGTCAGGCCGGCGCGTCCCCGCTAGGAGCAGTACTGCGCCGCCTTGCCGATGGACCGGTACATGCAGTCGGCGTTCTCCAGGAGCTGGAGCACCGCGTCCCGGTTGCGTGAGGTCTCCCGCTCGATGACCTCGTCGGGCGGGTAGAAGCCGCCGCCGGAGCTGGACGACGGGTACATCTCGAAGGTGTAGTCGAAGATCTTGTGGGCGCCCCAGAGGTAGTCGTCGATCGAGCCGTCCGTGATGTACAGGTCACTGGCCTGCTCGGCCGTGTACCCGTTGCTGGCGGCCATCTTCTGTCCGACGGCCTTGAACGCGGCGGCGTCGTCCGCCGTCAACCCCGTCGCGGTGTCGGCGGTGGTGTACCCGTACGGCCACAGCACCAGCTCGCTGTAGGTGTGGAAGTCGATCCCGGCGGTGATCTGCTGCTTGCCGCCGACGACCCGGCCGCGCACGAAGTCGGAGACCACCTTCACCTCGGGCGCCGACTCGGCCGACGTGCCCCGGTAGGTCTCGGAGGACGTGGACCCCGAAGAGCCGCCGCAGCAGCCCCACTTGTAGTTCCAGTTCCGGTTCAGGTCCGTACCGACGTACGAGGAGCCGGAGTTGGGCTGGCGGTTCTTGCGCCACGAGCGGTAGGAGCCGCTCGCGATGTCGTACTCGCCACCGTCCGGGTTGAGGTCCGGGACGATCCAGACCTCACGGTTGTTCACCATGCTGGTGATCCGGGAGTCGCTGCCGTAGCCGGCCCCGAACTCGCGCAGCAGATACAGCGCCATCTCCACCGTGAGGTGCTCGCGGGCGTGCTGGTGGAAGGTCAGCAGGACCTCGGGCTCGCTCTCGTCGGTGGCCACGTTGTCGCTGACCTTGATGGCGACGATGTCCCGGCCCTGGTAGGACTTTCCGATCACCCGCTTGCTCATGATGCTCGGGTAGGCCGTCAGCCGCTGGTTGATCTCCGTGTTCATCTCGGCGTAGTTGTGGTACTTCGAGTCCGCCGTCGGGAAGTCGAAGAGCCGTACGTCGCTGCCGGAGGAGCGGTCGGGCGCCGAGCCCAGCGGTGTGATGTCGTAGCCCTGCTTGCGCAGTGCGGCGATCTGGTCGGCGCGGCCCGAGACGACGACGGTCTCCTCGTCGGCCTCGTCCACGGTGACGCCCGACCGCTGGATCTCCGTACGGGACGCGGAGGTCGAGCCCTGGTGGATCTCGTACTGCCTGATGTCGTCGGACGACGGGGCGAGGGCCCTGGCCCCGCTCGCCGTGGCGTCGGTGGCCGTGGCGGTCAGGGGAGCCGCGAGGGCGAGTGCCGCGAGGACGGCGAGGGCGGCGGTGCGCCGGCCCCCTCTGCCCCTGCCGTCGGTTCTTCCGCTGCCACGTGGGCGAAGTCGCATGAAGTCTCCTCGTTTCTCCGGTAATTCCGGGATCTCCGGAATTGTGGGGGAGCGGAGCCGGGGGATGGCTCAAGGTGACGTGCCTGGTGCGGGTGTGGCGCTCATGGTGGGGGCTGTGGCATGAGCAGGTCAAGGAATGAGAGAGGGGTGTCGGCGGGAATCGGCCGCCCGGAACGGGGCCGGCCCCGCCCGCCGCGACTGCGGCGAACGGGGCCGGGACGGAGGACCACCGGGGTGGACCGCCAGGGTGGACCACCAGGGTGACGGGGTGGACCGTCAGGGTGGAGTCGGGACCTACAGCGCGTGCACGTGCGGGCCCACCGCGTTCGACCAGGCGTTGCCCGCCGAGGCGTCCCAGTTGGTCGACCAGGTCATGGCGCCGCGCAGGCCCGGGTAGGCCTTGGCGGGCTTGAACGAGCCGCAGTTGGTGAGCTTGGTCAGGCAGTCCAGGGCGTTGTTCACGATGGTCGGGGAGACGTAACCGCTGCCCGCGCCGCTGGTGGAGGCGGGGAGGCCGAGGCCCACCTGGGAGGCGTCGAGGCCGCCCTGGAGCTGGATGCAGGCGAGCGCCGTCAGGAAGTCGACCGAGCCCTGCGAGTAGACCTTGCCGTCGCAGCCGAGCATCGAACCGCTGTTGTAGTACTGCATGTTGACGACGGTGAGGATGTCCTTGATGTTCAGGGCGGTCTGGAAGTAGGCGTTCGACGTGGACTGCATGTCGATGGTCTGCGGGGCCATGGTGATGACCAGGGACGAGCCCGCCTTCGCGGACAGCGACCGCAGCGCCTGGGACATGTAGGTCGCGTTGAGGCCGTTCTCCAGGTCGATGTCCACGCCGTCGAAGCCGTAGGTCTGCATCAGGGAGTAGACGGAGTTGGCGAAGTTCGTGGCCGACGCGGAGTCGTTCACCGAGATGGTGCCGTTCTGGCCGCCGATGGAGATGATGACCTTCTTGCCCGCGGCCTGCTTGGCCCTGATGTCGGCCTTGAACTGGTCGACGGTGTAGCCGCCGAGCCCGGCCGAGTCGAGCGTGAAGCTCACGGCGCCCGGCGTGCTCGTGGCGTCGGCGAACGAGACGGCGATGATGTCGTACTGCGACTGCACGGCGGACAGCTTCTGCACGGTCGCGCCGTTGTTGAAGTTCTGCCAGTAGCCCGTCACGGCGTGCGCGGGCACGTTGCCGCCGCCTCCGCCGCCGGTCGCGGCCGTCGTCCCGGTGACGGCCGACGACTTCGCCGACTCACCCGCCGCGTTGGTCGCGCTGACCTGGAACGAGTACGACGTGGAGGCGCTGAGCCCCGAGACGGTCGCGGAGGCCCCGCTCACCGACTGGACCTTGGAGCCGCCCCGGTACACGTTGTAGCCGGTCGCGCCGGACACCGCGTTCCAGGCGAGGGAGACGGACGAGGAGGTCGTGCCGGACACCGCGAGGCCCGCGGGGGTGGCCGGGACCGTCGGGGCCGGGTCGCCGCCACCGCCGCCGTCGGGGCCGAACACCGAGAAGTCGTCGGCGAGGTAGGCGGGCTGTCCGTACCAGCCGTGCGACCAGACCGAGACCGACGTCGTCGAGGCGCCGGTGGTGAAGGTGGTCGTGAGCTGCGTCCAGGTGGTGTTGGGCGTCCACGTCGAGACGTCCGTCGTCCCCGTGCCGGTCACCCCGAGGTAGGTGTAGGAACCCTGCACCCAGGCGCTCAGCGTGTACGTCGAGTTGGGCTTCACGGCGACGGACTGGGAGCACTGGGCGAAGTCCTGCCCCGCGGGCGTGGCCTTCAGGGCGGCCGAGCCGCCGTGCACCGGGGAGGAGACGGTCGTACCGCTGCCCGCCGAACAGGTCCAGTTGCTCAGGCCGGACTCGAAGCCGCCGTTCTTGACGTTGTTGACGTCGGCGGCCTGGGCCTGGCCGGCCATGCCGGTGAGGGAGAGGACGGACGCGGTGACGGCGGCGGCGAGGGCTCCCGCCCATCTCCGTTTGGGCATACGGGTGACGCGGTCCACTGGGTCCTCCAGGGAGAGGTGGGGGAGGGGAGGGGGATCGGAACGGTGGCCACCGCCGGTGGGTACAAGTTGGTCCAGACCAATCTGGTTGTCAAGTCCCACGGCACCCCCAACCCCCTTGTGAGAGGCCGCAGTTGTTTTGAGACGACTTACTCTCCGTCGATCAAGCCCGCACCTTCGGTGAGATGATCTGGCAGATTCGGTGTTGAGCGGGCCATGCCGTGGATATGGTGCTGATGCAAGAGGGTGTCACCGTGGCGATCCGCGGCCGTCGAATGAACGACCGTGACGCTCCATGGCGACAAATGGGCGATCTGAGGCGGTGGTTGACCATCCCGCCGCAGCGAACGGGGTGTGTGCAGCGTGCCGACCGCGATAGCCGTCACCAGTCCCGATCTGGTGCTCCCGCCGTACGACCGGCAGACCCCGCCGGCGGTCGTCCAGCCGCTCGGCACCCTGGAGGACTCCCTCACCGGGATGCACGCGCTCATCGAGCAGCACGGGTACGTCATCTCCCTCTACCCGGCCTCGGCCGAGACCGCCGTCACCCGGCGGCTGCACACCGTCCGCTCGGTCCTGGAGAGCGACCGCATCGCGCTGCTCGGCATCGACCTGCCACCGCTCGGGGTCGCCCTGCTGGCCCAGCAGTTACGCCAGCTCTCGGTCTGCGACTTCAGCCCCGGCGTGCTCGCCTCCGCCGCCCGGCTGCTCGCGCACTACATCTACGCGGGCGCGTTGCTCGGCTCGGTCGCCAGACTCGACCGGGTCCCGGTCTCCTTGAAGTCGCACGCCAAGTCATGGGTGCCGGGCGCCCAGTTCGCCGTACTCGCCAATCCGCGCGCCGAGTTGATCAGAGTCGGCCAGGAGGACCTGCCCGGACCGGAGTTCGGGACCCGGCTGCTCTCGGCCGCCGGCCAGCCGCCCTCCGACTGGGTCACCTCCACCCTCGCGCCCGCCTGGCAGGTCCAGGGCGCCGCGACCGTCCCGCTGCCCGGTGAGTCCGTCCGCTGGTGGGGGACGAACCGGCTCGTCGAATTCGCCGCCGGGCTGTACGACGTCTCGGTCCTCTACCAGCTCGTCTCCTCCGTCCGGCGGGACGAGTGCCGCTGGTGCGGCCTCGAACTCATCGGTGACCGCTGCGGGTTCTGCGCCGCCCCGCTGTCGCCGCCCTCCGCCCAGGAGCCCCTGGCCACCACCGTCCGGGCGGCCCCCGCGGTACGCGCCCTGCCCCGAGGCGCCACATAGCCCCCTCGGCCCGTCCCCGCCGCGCACCAGGCCCGACCGGACAGCGCACCAGCACGGCAGAACAGCACCTCAGGCACCACCGCCCAGCACCTCGGGCACCACCCGCCCGAACCCGCCGTCCCCGTAGATCGAGGTTGTCCTGAACATGCTGCATCATCCCGGAGGTCACCCCCCGGATCCCCGGCAGGAACGACAGCCCGGTCCACCCCCCGGCACCGCCCCACGAGGAGAGAATCAGTGAACTCGCGCCAGCGCCGCGGCGTCATCCTGCTGGTCCTCTCGGTCCTGTGCGCCCTCGGCGCCTTCGCCGGAGTCCTCTCGGTGATCCGCGACGTGAACTCCAAGGTCGGCCCGGAGGTCACGGCGTACCGCCTCAGGAGCGACATCGCGCCCTACAAGGAGCTGACGGCCGACCAGTTCGAGAAGATCTCGATGCCCGAGCGGTGGCTGTCGTCCACCGCCGTCACCGACCTCTCCCGCATCCGCGGGAAGATCGCCGTCACCCGGCTGGAGAAGGGCTCCCTGCTCCAGGCCGACATGATCGTCGCCAAGCCGGAGCTGGCCCCCGGGCAGCAGGAGATCGCCATCATGATCGACGCCTCGACCGGCGTCGCGGGCAAGATCGACCCCGGATCGCGGGTCAACATCTACGCCACCTTCAAGGCCGAGAACGACAGGGGCAAGGACCAGTCCAAGGTGATCGTCGAGAACGCCCGCGTCATCGACGTCGGCAGGCTCACCGCCCTCGACCCCGACCAGTCCGGCTCCGACCGGCGCAACAGTGCCGCCCAGGCCGTCCCGATCACCTTCGCCCTCGGCGCCGCCGACGCCCAGCGCGTCGCGTACGCCGAGTCGTTCGCCGAACACGTCCGGCTCGCCCTGGTCGCCGGCGGCTCCGAGGCGGTCGTGGCGCCCGGCGACCGTACGTACACCCTCGACGAGGACAAGTAGGAGGCCGCGCATGAGGTCCATGCCCACGAGGCGGTGCCCGGGACCGCGTTCGAGGCCGGCGCGCACGACATGGACGCGGCGACGGGTTCCCGAGGTGCCGGGCGCGAGGGCCGACGCACGGCACGTCAGTGCCACGACAGGGCCTGGGCCCTGTCGTCAAATCCCCGTCTGCCCGGCGACGCCATGCACGCCCTCTCGCCGCACCGGCCCCAGACCCGAGTACATCCAGTACGCAGGCCTGGGGCCGGCACGCCGAGAGCACGCACCTGACGCCGCCGGGCCCGCCCTTCGGGCGGACGACGGGGATGTGACGACAGGGCCCAGCGAGGAGCTTCGCCGATGACCATCCGTATCCTTCCCGCCGTCGGCGACATCGACTCGGCCCGCGCGCTCACCACCCTGCTGAGCCAGCTGGCCGACACCGAACCCGCCCCGCCCGTACCCGACTCGACAGCACTCCTCGACACCCTCGCGCGTCTCGCCGCCGAGTCCCTCGACGAGCTCCCCGAAGTCGTCCTCGTCCACGAACGCATCGGCCCCGTACCGGCGTTGGACCTGATCCGCGAGCTCGTGATGCGCTTCCCCGCGGTCGGTGTCGTCCTCATCACCGCCGACACCAGCACCGGTGTCCTCACCGCCGCCATGGACTCCGGCGCCCGCGGCATCGTCGGCCTGCCGCTCGGCTACGACGCCCTCGCCGAACGCGTCCAGGCCGCCGCCGCCTGGTCCGCCGGAATGCGCCGCCACCTGCACAGCGGCGCGCCCGAGCTGTACACGGGCCCCGGCGGCACCGTCGTCACGGTGACCGGCGCGAAGGGCGGCGTCGGCGCGACCGTCACCGCCGTCCAGCTCGCCCTCGCCGCGAAGGCGTCCGGACACAGCGTGGCGCTGCTCGACCTGGACCTCCAGTCCGGGGACGTGGCCTCGTACCTCGACGTGCAGTTCCGCCGCTCGGTGGCCGACCTGGCGGCCATCACCGACATCAACCCGCGCGTCCTCCAGGACGCCGTCTACACCCACGACAGCGGCATCGCCCTGCTGCTGGCCCCCTCCGAGGGCGAACGGGGCGAGGAGGTCACCGACCGGGTGGCCCGCCAGGTCCTCGGCGCGCTGCGCTCCCGCCACGACGTCGTGGTCGTCGACTGCGGCTCCCAGATGAACTCGGCCACCGCCGCGGCCGTCGAGATGGCCGACCGGGCCCTGCTCCTCGTCACCCCCGACGTCATCGCCGTACGCGCCGCCAAACGCATGGTCCGCATGTGGGACCGCCTCCAGATCCGCAAGGCGGAGGAAACCACGACGGTCGTGAACCGCTCCACCCGCGGTACGGAGATCCAGCCGTCCCTCGTCGAACGCGTCACCGGAACCAAGGTCGCCCGCTCCGGGGTTCCCGCCGCCTTCAAGGAACTCCAGTCGGTCGTCGACGCGGGCCGCCTCCAGGACCTGGACGCCCGCTCGACCGTCAAGCAGGCGCTGTGGGCGCTCGCCGCCGAGGTGGGCCTCGTGATCCCCCAGGAGGGCGGCTCCGGAGGCAGGCGCCGCAAGGCGTCCGCGTCGGACCGGGGCGCGCTCTCGCTCCGCGGCCGGAACGCCGACCGGGGAGCGGTCACCCTCGAATTCGCCGGGATGTTCCCGCTGCTCCTGGTGGTCATGACGATCCTGTGGCAGTGCGTGCTGTACGGCTACTCGTACTCGCTGGCCGGGAACGCGGCGGACGAGGCGGCACGGGCCGCGACCGCCGCCTACGCGGTCCACGAAGACTACGTGGGCGCCTGCTCCTCGGCAGGCAGCAAGCACCTGCCGGGCTCCTGGAAGGACGCGGGCATCGACTGCGTCCCGTCGGGCCAGGTCATGACGGCCACCGTCGAGGTCGACGTCCCCCTGTTCTTCCCCGGATTCGACGCGGGCTTCCACGTGAAGGGCAGGGCGGGCGCGGCACTGGAGGGGGAGGCCGGATGAGGACGCACCCGCAGGCGGCATCCACTGGTACCTCACATGTCCCGTGTGAAGGACAGGACGGGCGCCGCGCCGGAAGGGGAGGCCGGATGAGGACGCACCCGCAGACGGCATCCGGCGGAAGGGGGCGTGCCGGTACATCACATGTCCGTCGCTTACGTCCGGATCGGCCGACGCTTCACACCACACCGACGTCTGATCCAACGGCGACGGACGGATGTACCGGCACGCCCCCGACCCACGACGCACCTGCGCCCACGTCCGGAGCCGCACCCACGCCCGCGCGTCGGCTCCGGCCCCGTGACGACCGCGGCGTCTCCATCCTGGAGTTCGTCGGCTTCCTGCCGATCCTGCTGATGGTCGGGATGGCGGCCGTCCAGCTGGGACTCATCGGGTACGGCGTCAACCAGGCGGGCTCGGGGGCGCGGGCCGCCGCGAGGGTCGCCTCGCAGGGCGGCGACGGCGGGGCGGCGGGAACGGCCGCCGTGAGCGGATGGCTGGACCCGAGCGTCGATCCCGTGCCGGGCCCCGACCTCACCACGGCCACGGTCACCGTCACGGTCCCCAACGTCATCCCCCTCTTCGACAGTTACACCATCACCCGCCGCGCCACCATGCCCACCGACGACTGACCGGGAGGAGCCGACACCATGAGCCTGCGTTCCCGCATCGCCTCCCCCGACGAGGGGGGACCCGCCCGTGAGGACGGACACCTCGTCGCCGTCTACCGCGCCAAACTCCTGGAGGAGATCGACCTCGCGGAGATGTCCAGCCTGGCGGCGGCCGAGAGAAGGGTCCGTCTCGAACGGGTCCTCGGCCACATCATCAGCCGCGAGGGCCCGGTCCTCTCCACCGCCGAACGCTCCCAGTTGATCCGCCGGGTCGTCGACGAGGCCCTCGGACTCGGCGTCCTCGAACCGCTCCTCGCCGACGCGTCCATCACCGAGATCATGGTCAACGGCCCCGACTCGATCTTCGTCGAGCGGGCCGGCCGCGTCGAACAGCTGCCGCTGCGCTTCGCCTCCGGCGAGCAGCTCATGCAGACCATCGAACGCATCGTCTCGACGGTCAACCGCCGCGTCGACGAGTCCAACCCGATGGTCGACGCCCGGCTGCCCACCGGCGAGCGCGTCAACGTCATCATCCCGCCGCTCGCCCTGACCGGCCCCACCCTCACCATCCGCCGCTTCCCCCGCGCGTACACGCTCCCCGAGCTGATCGGCCTCGGTTCCCTGGACGAGCAGACGCTCATGCTGCTCGCCGCCTTCGTCCGGGCCCGCTTCAACGTCATCGTCAGCGGCGGCACCGGCAGCGGCAAGACGACCCTGCTCAACGCGCTCTCCGGTCTGATCCCCGCGCACGAGCGCATCATCACCATCGAGGACTCCGCCGAGCTCCAGCTCCAGCAGGAGCACGTCATCCGCCTCGAATCACGCCCGCCGAACGTGGAGGGCAAGGGCCAGATCACCATCCGCGACCTGGTCCGCAACTCCCTGCGCATGCGCCCCGACCGCATCATCGTCGGAGAGGTCCGCGGCGGCGAGACCCTCGACATGCTCCAGGCCATGTCGACCGGCCACGACGGCTCGCTCGCCACCGTCCACGCCAACTCCGCCGAGGACGCCCTCATGCGCCTGCAGACCCTCGGCTCGATGTCCGAGGTCCAGATCCCCTTCGAGGCGCTCAAGGACCAGATCAACTCCGCCGTGGACGTCGTGGTCCAGCTCTCCCGGCACGCCGACGGCTCCCGCAAGGTCACGGAGGTCGCGCTGCTCGTCTCGCACGGCCGCGAACAGTTCCGCGTCGCCCCCGTCACCCGCTTCGTGCCCCGCCCGGTCGGCCCCGACCGCGTCGTGCGGGGCCACTTCGAGCACCTTCCGCTGCCGCGCCCGGTCGCGGAGAAGCTGTACGTCGCCAACGAGCCGCTGCCGCCCGCCTTCGGCGTCGCCGAGGCCATCGACGTACTCAATACGAGGCAGGCGATCGGTTGACGCCCGCCACCACGGAGCCCCCGGCCACGAGCCCTTCCGTCCCCGGCCCCTCCACCCCCGACCCTTACGCCCCCAGCTCCTCCACCCCCGACCCCTCCGCCTCCAACTCCTCCACCCCTGTCTCATCCACTCCCGCACCCATCACCTCCGAAGGGAGGCAACCGTGAACGACCCCGCGCTCCTCGCCCTCGGCGGGACGCTCCTCGGCGGCACGCTCGCCGTCGCGGGCGTGCACACCTACGCCTCCGGCCGGGCCCAGCGACGGGACCTCATCGACCGTCTCTCCGACGGCGACCGGGTCCTCACGGCGGGCGGCAGGACACGCCGCTTCGCGGGCGTCGACCGCAGACTGCGCCGCACCCGCCTCGGCCGCACGATCCACCTGCGCCTGACGGCCACGGGACTCGACCTCACGGCGGGGGAGTTCTTCACGTACGTCACCGCCGTGGTCGTCGCCCTGTGGCTGATCGCCGCCGCGACCCTGGCCCCCTTCTTCGGTCCGATCGCGGCCCTCCTCGGCGTGTGGAGCGCGGGCATCTTCCTCAACTGGCAGCGCCAGAAACGCATCGAAGCGTTCATCAACCAACTCCCCGACGTGGCGCGCCTGCTGGCGAACGCGACGGCGGCCGGCCTCGCCCTGCGGACGGCGCTCGCCATGGCCGCGGAGGAGCTGGAGGCCCCGGCCGGCGAAGAACTCGCGCACGTGGCCGACCAGTTGACGCTGGGCCGCACGATCGACGACGCCCTCGGGGAGCTCTCGCAGCGACTGCCCTCCCGCGAGCTGATCGTCCTCGTCACCACCCTCGTCCTGGCCAACAAGGCGGGCGGCTCCGTCGTCAGCTCCCTGCGCAACCTCACCCAGACCCTGGAGGACCGCAAGGAGACCCGCCGCGAGGTCCGCACGATGCTCTCCGAGGTCAACGCGACCGCCTTCACGGTCCCCTTCCTCGGCATCGGCTCGCTGGTGATGATCAACTCCTCGAACGAGGGAGCGCTCGCCCGCGTCACCGGCTCCCCGCTCGGCCAGGGCCTCGTCCTGCTCTCCCTCGGCCTCTACACCGTGGGCTTCTTCGTCATCCGCCGACTCGGCAAGATCGAAGTGTGAGGGAGGGGTCACCGTGCTTCCGCTGCTGCTCGCCGTCCTGATGGGGACGGCCGTCGCGGGCGTCCTCCTGGGCGTCCGGATGATCCGCTCCGAGGTCAAACTGCCCAGCGACCTCCAGCTCGCCCTGGAGGTCGGCGGCACCCGTGTCTCGGCGGCGGACTCGGCCGTCGACCGCCTCGGCATGCGCTTCGCGCCGACCGTCCTGCGCCTGATGGGACCCCGGCGCGTGGACGCCAAACGCCGGCGCATCGACATGGCCGGCAACCCCGGCGGTCTGACCCTGAACCGCTACGCGGCCCGCCGCGCGGTGTACGGCGTCTTCGGCGTCGTCCTCGGCCTGGTCTTCCTCTCCAACGGCCAGCTCCTCTTCGCCGTGCTCACCCTGGCCTTCGGGCTGGTCGCCGCGGACGCCCTCATCTGGCAGGCGGTCCGGGAGCGCAAGGAGGTCATCGACCGCACCCTGCCCGACTTCCTCGACGTCCTCGCCGTCGTCGTCTCCGCGGGCCTCGGCTTCCGCCAGGCCCTGGACCGCGTCGCGGAGAAGTACGAGGGCCCCTGGGCGGACGAACTGCGCATCACCCTGCGCCAGATGGACATGGGCGTCAGCCGCCGCCAGGCCTTCGACGAACTGCGCAGACGCAACTCCTCCGAGCAGGTCGCCCAGTTCGTCTCGGCGCTCCAGCAGGGCGAGGAACTCGGTTCCCCGATCGCCGAGACCCTCATCCAGCTCGCCACCGACATGCGCCGCACGGACGCCCAGAACGCCCGCCGCCGCGCCGCCAAGACCATCCCCAAGGCCACGATGGTCACCCTGGTGTTCATGCTCCCGGCCACGATGATCCTCATCGCGACGGGCATGTTCCTCGGCTCGGGCACCGACTTCGGCTCGATCCTGGGGCGCTGATGAGAAGCCTCCCGAGCGGCCGGTCCCACACGGCCCACGAACACCCGCACCCGTTCCCGGGGTTCACACGAGGCCGAGCGCACCGGCCCCTCGCACTCGCGCGAGACCGTGCGCGCGAGTCCCTCGCACTCGCGCGAGGCCGTACGCGCCGGTCCCTCGAACGCGCCCGGAGGCGTGCGCGCCAGGCTCTCCGGCACGCGCGGAACCACGAGCGACGGGGCACCGGCTACCTCGCGGACGACGCTCCCGCACCCGGCGGCGTCCGCCTCCAGCTCAACGCCCTCCAGGCCCTGTGCCGCCAGGCCTTCGCCGTCCGGCTCGCGGCCATCGTGGTCGGCGCCCCCTTCGCGATGACGAACGCCACGGGCGGCCTCCCGCGCCACGCGGTCCTCGCCGCGGCCGTCCTCGGGGTCATGGGCTCCTACGCCATGCTGCGGGACTGGGACCGCTTCGGCCCCCGCCTCCTCGCCCACCCGACCCTGATGGGCCTGGACCTCACCTTCGGCGCGGTCCTGCTCCTGACCGCGTCCCCGGCCTCCCCCCTCGCCTACGCCACGGTCTGCACCCCGCTCCTGTCGGGCCTGCTCTACGGCTGGCGCGGCGCGGGCGTCTTCACCGGATTCCAGCTCGTCGTGCTGCTCACGGTGTTCAGGGCCTGGGAGCACCGGCCGGGAGCGGGCTCCAGCACCCTGCTCGTCGCGGGCTTCTGCGTCGGCGCGGGCATCATCGGCGTCACCCTGCGCAATCTGCTGTTCCGCTTCGGCACGGCGGGACAGGCCCTGGCCGAGGCGACCAGCAGGCTCGCCGTGGCGGAGGCCGTGGAGTCCGAACGGGCCCGCCTGGCACGCGAGATGCACGACTCCGTGGCCAAGACGCTGTACGGTCTCGCGCTGGCCGCGGAGGCCCTGGCCGCCTCCGCCGACGGTGCGGACCCGGGGGAGCTCAAACGGCAGGCGACCGTCGTCGCGGACGCCGCGCGCCTCGCCGCCGCCGAGTCCCGCACGCTCCTGACCGACCTGCGGCGGCACACCGACCTGAGCGACCCGGACATCGACCTCCTTCCCGAACTCGACGCCATGGCAGCCGACTTCGAGGCACGGACCGGCCTCGCCCCGGTCGTACGGCACCGGGGCACGCCCCCGGTCCTGCCGGCCGCCGCCGCTCACCACGTTCTCGCGATCGTGTCCGAGGCGCTGGAGAACGCCCACCGCCACGCGGACGCGAGCGTGCTCACGGTCGAACTCGACGTGTCGAAGCGCGAGTTCTCCCTTCTCGTCCGCGACGACGGCGTGGGTCTCCCCGCCCCGGCGACCCCCGCCGCACTCGCCGCCTGGACGAGATCCGGCCATTTCGGCCTGCTCGGCATGACCGAGCGGGCCGCGTGCGTCGGCGGCCTCGTCGGGCTGGACCGGTCCCCCGACGGAGGCACCGAGGTCCGGCTGACCCTCCCGCTCTCGACGGCCGCCCTTCCCGCTCCCCCCACTTCCCAAGAGGAGGCCGCACATGCCTGACCAGGCACTTCCCGGCCCGTCCCTGCGTGTCCTGGTGGCCGACGACAACCCGGTCGTACGGGCCGGCCTGACCGCGCTGCTGGACGCGCACCCCGACATCACGGTCGTCGCGGCGGCACGGGACGGCGCCGAGGCGCTGGACCGCGCCGTCCTCCTCCTCCCGGACGTGGTCCTCCTCGACGTCCGGATGCCCGGCACGGACGGACTCACCGCCCTGCCCGAACTGTGCGCGATCGCCCCCGTGATGATGCTGACGTACAGCCGCGAACCCGAGGTCGTGGCCGAAGCCCTGCGCAAAGGCGCGTCCGGCTACCTCGTCCACGGCGAGTTCACGGCGGCCGAACTGATCGCCGCCGTGCGGGAGATGCGCCACGGGCGCCCGACTGTCCCGGATTCAATCGGAGTTTCGTACCAACCGCACCCATTCTCTTCGCATCTGCAACCTGCTGTGGCACAGTCTTCGGAGGCTCGGCCACTGCCGGTGGGGGGACTTCACCGCCATGCCGCCCATCAGTCCGCGTTCGGCCTGAGTTCGAGGGAGGTGGAGGTGATGGACCTCATCGCGGCCGGTATGAACAACCGCCAGATCGCCGCCACCTGCTTCATCGCGGAGAAGACCGTCAAGAACCACATCAATCGCATCTTCGCGAAGCTGCACAGTTCCTCGCGGAGCGAAGCGATCGCCCACTGGCTGGGCACGGCGCACGAGGGGTGGGGCCGATGACTCCGCCTCCGGCTTCCAGCCGCGGAAGTTGGGCCCAGGGGCCCACTCGCCGTAGGCGACTTCTCACGTACGGTGCTCGGGTCGTTGACGACCTCGGCAGGGAGGGCAGTCCTGATGAACAGGTTCACCAACTGGACCCGAACGGTGATGGCCCGGACCCGGGGCACCCACCGGGACGCGGGGGCGGGGTTCGTGGAGTACGCCGGCTTGATGATCATCATCGCGGGGATCTTCACGCTGATCGACCAGTTGGGGCTCGACGGCACGATCTCCAGTGCGATCGGCGATGCGGTCGACCGGGTGGTCGGCGGCGGCTGACCTCACCGCTCCTCTTCGGTGACCGAGGGCAGACTCTTCCGATATACATCTGGCTGACGGTGATTCTGCTCTTCGCCGCGCTCGCATTCTTCGCCTTCGCCCAAGCAGCGTCCGCCCGCAATGGAGCTCAGTCCGCGGCGGACGCTGCGGCGTTGGCGGCGGCACAGGACTCCCGTGACGAACTCATAGAGGGGCTGACGGGAGCCATCGGAACGGACGACGACTGGCTGGACTGGCTCGACGGCGACAAGTTCGAGGGCGCGGGGGCCTCCGCCGCCGCCGACCGGCTGGCCGCCGAGAACGACTCGACGGTGCAAGGCGGGGCTCAGCCCACCGTCGTGAACGGGTTCCCCGGCTATCGCGTGGCGATCGAGACCCGTTACACGGTCGGGGAGTCGATCATCCCGGGCACGGAGAGCCGTCATGCCACGGCCCATGCGATAGCCGTGATTCAGCCGCGCTGCGATTTCGATCCGGCCGCGGATCCCGAGAAACCCGTCGAGCTCGACTGCGACGGCGAGATCGTGGACATCGACCCCGGAGACTTCGACCCGGACGACCTACCGGACGCTTCCGTGCTGTTCTCCGTGCACCTGGCCGAGTGAGAGGAAGCCGTACCGATGGATCTCGGGCACACCATGAAGGGCCGCAGGGCCATGGCCGCGGTGGCGATCACGACTGGTCTGCTTCTCATGGTGACCGGCTGCGGTGGGAGCGGTGACGACGCCAAGCCGAAGGACGGTTCCTCCGCTCCCGCTTCCAGTCCTGGTAAGGACGGCGGCGAGAGCGAGCAGTCACCGACCGCCTCCGCGGACAGGGTGCTGGCAACGGCGAAGGACGGCGACATCACCGTCACCATCACGTCCGCCGAGCGCGACCAAGGCGGCTTCGTGACTGTGTCCGGCCAAGTGACGAACGGCGGCACCAGCTCGTGGCTGGGAGCCGACTGGCAGAGCAACGAGACCGAGTTGGCGAGCAACGGAGGCTCCCTGTCGGGTGCGAGCCTCGTCGACGAGAAGGGGAAGAAGAAGTACCTCGTTCTCAGGGACACGTCGGGACGTTGCCTCTGCACGAAGTTCTCCCGGCTCAGGTCAGGCGACTCGGCATCCTGGTTCGCCCAGTTCCCGGCTCCGCCGGAAGGCACGGACTCGGTCAACTTCCAAGTTGGCTCCCTGCCCCCCACCGCCGTCACCCTTTCCGAGGGCTGAGCCATGGCCCTCCCACCCCGTGTCGCCGCGACGACGTTCACGGCCCTCGCCGTGCTGATCACCCTCGGCCTGCCGGGCCCCGCGTCCGCGGACGACAGTGACCCCAGTGCCCCGCCCGGCAGCGTCACCACCTCCCCGCCCCCCGACGTCGACGCCAACAGCCCCGGGCTCAAGCTCGCCGACGGCGCGACCCTCGCGCCCGCCAAGGTGCTGGACATCAAGTCGGTCGTGGAGGACCTGGGCGGCGAGGAGCGCCGGGAGGACACCAACGCGGACGTGACGTTCGCGCTCCAGGCGGAGGTCCTCTTCCCCAAGGACAGCTCGAAGCTGAACTCGGACTCCCAGTCCCGTATCCAGGCGATCGCCGACGAGATCAAGGCCCAGCACGCCACCACCGTCCGCGTCTTCGGGTTCACCGACAACCTCGGCTCGTACGCGCACGGCCTGACCCTCTCCAAGAAGCGCGCGGAGGAGGTGCACGCCAAGTTGGCCGCCGCGCTCGGCTCCGCCGAGGCGGACATCACCTTCGAGGTGCGGGGCTACAGCGAGGACTACCCGATCGCCGACAACACCTCGGAACAGGGCCGCCGCAAGAACCGACGGGTGGAGGTGACCTTCCCGAGGGGCGCCGCCGACGGGAACAACGCCTGACGCGCGCGTCACCTTCTCCCGGGCCCGGCCTCCTGGCACCATTCCCCGACGAACGGGTCGTGCACGAGGTCGAGGGAGTCCGCCATGAGGAAGATCGTGTTGATGATGTCGGTGTCCCTCGACGGATACATCGAGGGCCCGAACCGCGAGATCGACTGGCACCGGGTCGACGCCGAGCTCCACCAGCACTTCAACGACCTGATCAAGCAGTTCGGCGCCCTGATGTCCGGACGGGTGACCTACGAACTGATGGCCTCCTACTGGCCGACGGCAGACAAGGACCCGGAGGCCAGTCCGCAGGAGATCGAGTTCGCCGGGATCTGGCGGAACATGCCCAAGGTGGTGTTCTCGCGCACGCTGGAGCGCGGCACGGGGCACACCACGGTCGTACGGGAGGTCGTGCCCGAGGAGATCCGGGCGCTGAAGGCGCAGGAGGGCGGCGACCTCGCGCTCGGCGGTGCCGACATCGCCGCGGAGTTCCTGCGGCTGGGCCTCGTCGACGAGATCAGGCTGTACGTGCACCCCGTCCTCATCGGAGCGGGCAAGCCGCTGTTCCCGGAGTCCGAGGCCCCCACCGACCTGCGCCTCGTCGAGACGCGGACCTTCGGCAACGGCGTCGCCCTCCTGCGCTACGAACGGGACACCACCGCCGGTGCGGAAGGCGCATAAAGAAGTCGTCCGTGAAGGGCGGCCCGGGTAGAACAGGGGGCATGACCTCACTCGGAGTTGTCTTCAGGCCCCAGTTACCCCCCGAGCGGCTGCGCGCCCTGGCGCGCGGGGCGGAGGAGGCGGGCCTCCAGGAACTGTGGCTGTGGGAGGACTGCTTCCTCGAAGGGGGCATCTCCTGCGCCGCGGCGGCGCTCGCCTGGACCGAGCGCCTGCGGGTGGGAGTGGGACTGCTGCCCGTCCCGCTGCGGAACGTCGCCGTCACGGCCATGGAGACCGCCACCCTGCACCGGCTGTTCCCCGGGCGGGCCGCCGTCGCGGTCGGCCACGGCGTCCAGGACTGGATGGGACAGGTCGGGGCACGGGCCGAGTCGCCGCTGACGCTGCTGCGGGAGCACCTGGACGCGCTGCGCGCCCTGCTGCGCGGCGAGCGCGTGACGGCCAAGGGGCGGTACGTGAACCTCGACGGGGTCGCCCTCGACTGGCCGCCCGCGCTGGCGCCCGAGGTCCTCACCGGCGCCACCGGTCCCCGTACGCTCCGCCTCGCCGGCGAGGCCGCCGACGGTACGGTCCTCACGGCCTCGACCACCGCCGACGGGGTGCGGCGGGCCCGTCGGCTCATCGACGAGGGGCGGCGGGCGGCCGGCCGGACGACGGGACACCACCGGGTCGTCGTCTACCTGCACACCGCCACCGGGGACGCCGCCGCCGCCCGGCTGCGCGCCGAGATCGAGGCCGACGGCGAGAGCGCCGTCCCGGAGCGCGGGGTCGCGGGCGACGCGGAGGCCGTCGCCGAGGCCGTCCTGCGCCTCGCGGACGCGGGCGCCGACACGGTGGTCCTCCAGCCCACCGCCGACGAGCCGGACCCCGAGGGCTTCGTCCGCTTCGCGGCCGAACAGGTGCGCCCGCTGGTCGCCCGGCCCTAGCCCATCGGCCCGGCCCTCGATCCGTGGGCCCTCGGCCCGTGGGTCCTCAGCCCACGGGCCCTCAACCCATGAGTGCCCGGCCCCGGGGCTCCGCCCGTGATCCACGGCCGCCCCGGGCAGATTGACCGAAAACCTCCGGATGAGGGCCGCTCGGCGCGAGATGTCCGTCCGGGTGGTGAACGGCGGTGCGGCGGTGCGGCGTGCCGTGTGCGGAAGATCCGTACGGGGTTTCCACATCGTTATCGATCGGCTGTCGTCAGGGGGTTTCGACTGACGTAAGTTCAGACCAAGGTAATTCGCGTCAGCAAAGCTGCGCGTGTGTGGCACCGCGCAGAGGAGGGGGCTGCGCGGTGCCGCCTTGCCTGGTGACGTGATGTCAGTCGCGTCGGACCGCGATCCGCACCCCGGGCCGTACGCCCCAGCGCTCCATCGACCCGGCCTCGGCCTCCAGGACCTGCCGGGCCCGGGGCCGCGGCAGCCCCAGCCGGCCCGGACGCATCGTGCGCACCGCGAGGACCCGCGACGACCGGTCCAGGTACGCGACGTCGATCGCGAACCGCATCCCCAGGGTGTGCACCGAGTTCGCCGGTGTGAGCAGCAGCGCGCCCTCGATCCCCGGACGCCCGAGCAGCCCCCGCCGCCGGGCGCGGGCCGTCGCGGCGAGCTCCAGGGGCACCGGCTCGGACGTCCTGTCCGGCGCGTCCGTCGTGAACGTGGCCATGGGGCGAAGTTAGCGGGCGGGTCAAGCGGGAGGGCGCCACGCGGATCACTCGCGCGGAGTACGGAAGGGTGCGGAGGGGTCACGCCCCGGGAGTGTGCGGGAACCCCCCGGTTCTCTGCCGAAACTCCATGATTTCCTTTGAATCAGCCATGATTCGGCCATGATCACACCCGGAATCGACGGTTCCATGCTCGTCGAGGCGTTGCCGGGCGACTCCGGAGAGTAGTTGTGGCACGAGGATGCACGCAGCATCACTTACGAAGGGTTATGGTGGAAACCCCCCCTCGGGCCGGTCCGTCTCCCCCCCACGGACCGGCCCGTTTTTCGTGCCCGCGACGGCCCGTCCGGCGGGCGCCCCCGTGCGCCCCTCGGGCGGGCCCGCCCCGCGCGGCGGGGACTTCGGTGACTCAGCGCCGCCCGGTGCCGTCCGGCCCGGGCGTCAGCGCGCTCCGGCCCAGATGTTCGTGCCCGGCGTCGACACCGCGAACGTGTCGATCTCCTCCAGCTCCTCGGCCGAGAGCCCCGGGGCCGCCAGTGCCTCCAGGTTCTCCTCGAGCTGCCGCACGCTGGACGCGCCGATGAGGGCGGAGGTCATCCGCGGGTCGCGCAGCACCCAGGTGAGCGCGAGCTGGGCGAGCGACTGGCCGCGCCGGGCCGCGATGCCGTTCAGCCCGTTCAGCCGGCGCACCACCTCGTCGCTCAGCAGCCCCGGGTCCAGCGACTTGCCCTGGGTGGCGCGCGAGCCCTCCGGGATGCCCTGGAGGTACTTGCCCGTCAGCAGGCCCTGTGCGAGCGGCGCGAAGGAGATGCAGCCCATGCCGGCCTCCTCCAGCGTGTCGAGCAGCCCGTCCTCCTCGGTCCAGCGGTTGAGCATCGAGTACGAGGGCTGGTGGATGAGCGGACGGACGCCCATGCCGGTCAGGATCCGGGCCGCCTCCGCCGTCTGCTCGCCGCTGTACGAGGAGACGCCGACGTAGAGCGCCTTGCCCTGCTGGACGGCGGACGCGAGCGCGCCCATCGTCTCCTCCAGCGGGGTGTCGGGGTCGAAGCGGTGCGAGTAGAAGATGTCGACGTACTCCACGCCCATCCGGCGCAGCGAGGCGTCCAGGGAGGACAGCAGGTACTTGCGGGAGCCCCACTCGCCGTACGGGCCGGGCCACATGTCGTAGCCCGCCTTGGTCGAGATGACCAGTTCGTCACGGTAAGGGGCGAAATCCTCCTTCAGTAGCCTGCCGAAGTTCAGCTCCGCCGAGCCGGGCGGCGGCCCGTAGTTGTTGGCGAGGTCGAAGTGGGTGACGCCGAGGTCGAAGGCGCGGCGCAGGATCGCGCGCTGGGAGTCCAGCGAACGGTCGTCGCCGAAGTTGTGCCACAGTCCGAGCGACACCGCGGGCAGCTTGAGTCCGCTGTGGCCCGTACGCCGGTATTCCATCGAGTCGTACCGCTCCGTCGCGGCCCGGTACGGGGTGGGGTTGTTCATGAGGGCGAACCTATGCCAGGGTGCACACTCCCCTCGGCAGCCCTCGCGTTTCGCAGAGGTTAGGCTTCGCCCCGGGGGACCGCCATATGGACAGAGACTGTGCTCGGGCGCGGCTGTCCGATCCGCACGGAGGGGCTGACAACACGTGACCTTGCGCGACAACCTGCGCCGTCTGCTGGTCAGGTTCTATGCACGCAGGGTGGAAGGCCACCTCGACCACGACCAGGTGCCCAAGCACATCGGGGTCATCATGGACGGCAACCGCCGCTGGGCGAAGGCCGCCGGCTCCACCACTGCCCAGGGCCATCGGGCCGGAGCGGACAAGATCGAGGAATTCCTCGGCTGGTGCTCCGAGACCGATGTCGAGGTCGTCACCCTGTGGCTGCTGTCCACCGACAACTTCGACCGCCCGCAGGAGGAGCTCGGTCCGCTCCTCGGCATCATCGAGGGCGTCGTCCGCACCCTGGCGGCCGACGGCCGCTGGCGGGTCCACCACGTCGGGACGCGGGACATCCTGCCCGCCCCGATGCAGTCGGCGCTCAAGGAGGCCGAGGAGGCCACCGCGCACGTCGAGGGCATAGTCGTCAACGTCGCCATCGGCTACGGCGGCCGCCAGGAGATCGCGGACGCCGTGCGCTCGATGATCCTCGACGCCGCCGACAAGGGGACCTCCATGGAGGACCTCGCGGACCGCGTCGACGTCGACCTCATCGGCAAGCACCTCTACACCGGTGCCCAGCCCGATCCCGACCTCGTGATCCGCACCAGCGGCGAGCAGCGGCTGTCCGGATTCATGCTCTGGCAGACCGCTCACTCCGAGTACTACTTCTGCGAGGTCTTCTGGCCGGCCTTCCGCAAGGTCGACTTCCTGCGCGCCCTGCGCGACTACGCGGCGCGACACCGCCGTTACGGAGGCTGAATCACCGGGTGCCCCGCGTCGTCCGGGGCACCCGGGAGGGACACCTGTCATCGGGAGTTAACGAACGCGCCGTCATATGCCCTGGCATGGCTTGGCCGGTTCGAGGGCATAAGCCTTGCAGGTCGACGCCCGAACCACGGGTGTCGTATCTCAGCGGACGGCACGGGGCCGTCCGCCCGGGAGGCCCTTTGCACCAGCCCGACCGCGCGGTCAGCACGGACGAAGCGGAGGGCCGGTTCTCGGCCCGTGCATCGGAGCCGGAAACCGGTCCAGCTCTCCTTCGTCGCTCCCCGACCTCATCCGAGGGGGTACGTCCTTCCGTGGTGACCAGCACAAAGCGCCGCACGCCAGACCGGCGCACCTATGTTCTCGACACCAGCGTCCTGCTGGCCGACCCGAACGCCGTGACCCGCTTCGACGAGCACGGGGTCGTGCTCCCGATCGTGGTGGTCACGGAACTGGAGGCCAAGCGGCACCATCCCGAACTCGGCTACTTCGCCCGGCAGGCGCTCCGCCTGCTCGACGAGTTCCGGGTCCGGCACGGCCGCCTCGATGCCCCGATCCCCGTCGGGGACCTCGGCGGGACGGTACGCGTCGAGCTCAACCACTCGGACCCCGGCGTCCTGCCCAGCGGGTACCGCCTCGGGGACAACGACTCCCGCATCCTCGCGGTCGCCCGCAACCTGCAGGCCGAGGGATACGACGTCACCGTCGTCTCGAAGGACCTGCCGCTCAGGATCAAGGCGTCCTCCGTGGGTCTCCTCGCCGAGGAGTACCGCGCGGAGCTCGCCATCACGGGCTCGTCCGGATGGACCGGAATGTCCGAACTGGCCCTGTCCGGCGAGCAGGTGGACATCCTCTTCGAGGAGGGGCACGCCCACGTCCCCGAAGCGGCCGGCCTGCCCGTGCACACCGGGCTGACGATCCAGTCGGAGCGCGGCAAGGCCCTCGGCCGTGTCACCGCCGACGGCAGCGTCCGGCTCGTGCGCGGCGACCGTGAGGCGTTCGGCCTCAAGGGCCGCAGCGCGGAGCAGCGCATCGCGCTGGACCTGCTGCTGGACCCGGACATCGGGATCATGTCGATGGGCGGCCGGGCCGGCACCGGCAAGTCCGCGCTCGCGCTGTGCGCGGGCCTGGAGGCCGTCCTCGAACGCCGCCAGCACCAGAAGGTGATGGTCTTCCGGCCGCTGTACGCGGTGGGCGGGCAGGAACTCGGCTATCTGCCCGGTTCCGAGTCCGAGAAGATGAGCCCCTGGGCCCAGGCGGTCTTCGACACGCTCTCCGCGGTCACCAGCCGCGAGGTCATCGAGGAGGTCACCGCGCGCGGCATGCTGGAGGTCCTGCCGCTCACGCACATCCGCGGCCGCTCGCTCCACGACGCGTTCGTGATCGTGGACGAGGCCCAGTCCCTGGAGCGGAACGTCCTGTTGACCGTTCTGTCCCGGATCGGCGCCAATTCACGGGTCGTTCTGACCCATGACGTGGCACAAAGGGACAATCTGCGCGTCGGGCGTTATGACGGAGTGGTCGCCGTCGTGGAGAAGTTGAAGGGGCATCCGCTCTTCGCGCACGTCACGCTGAATCGTTCCGAGAGGTCCCAGATCGCGGCACTCGTGACCGAAATGCTGGAGGACGGGCAGATCTGATCCCTGCTGTCCCACCTGCTCAAAGGGTGGTGGATACACGCTGGTTGACGCCGTCCGGCAAAGGCGAAAAGCCTAGCCGGGCGGCGTCTTGCTGCGCTGGCTTTTCCGGGAAACGGCCGAGGCAAACGGGGTGTGAGCTTTCACACGCGACGCGGAATTGCCGTGCGGCGCCGGGGAACGGCTAGAGTCTCACTCCTGTCAGGCCCCGCATACGACACAGCTGTATCCCCAGCGGTACGGCGACACCGGAACCTCAGAACTCCATAGAGACGTCGTATGCCGCCCGCGCACCACGCGGCGCTCCCCGAGCGGGAGTTGCCCACCGGGCCCGTGTCTCCCCGTGACCCCGCAGTTGGGAGGCCAGCGCCGAGGGGCACGATTGCGTCCGCGAGGGTCACCTAAACGGGCGATGCTGGAAGGAAACCGTGTGAGCCGGATTTCGGTCCGGGGATTCGCAGTGGCTTCGGCCACCGCGGTCACCGCTGTCGGAAGCGTGGTCGGAGTTGCCTCGGGCAGCGTCGCCCAGCCCTCGAACGATGCCGAGGCGACGGCGAGCGACCTGACTCTCCTCGCAGACATACCTGCCGGCCAGCAGGCGCAGGTGCAGACCGCGTCCCTGACGCAGCAGGCCGACGCCCAGGCCATCGCCGCCGACGCGAGCGCCAAGAAGGACGCGGAGGCAGCCGCCCGCAAGCAGGCCGCCGACGACGCGGTCGCGAAGCAGAAGGCCGCGGCGAAGGCGGAGCAGGACGCCAAGGAGCGCAAGGAAGCCGAGGAAGCGGCCAGCCGCTCCGCGACGCGCGAGGCATCCAGCTTCTCCGTGCAGTCCTCGTACACCGTCGCCCAGATCCAGGCGATGGCGGCCCAGATGGTGCCGAGCGGTCAGTTCCAGTGCTTCAGCAACATCGTGAACCACGAGTCGAGCTGGAACTACAAGGCCGTCAACCCCTCCTCGGGCGCCTACGGTCTCTTCCAGGCCCTGCCCGCGGGCAAGTACTCCTCCGCCGGGTCCGACTGGCAGACCAACCCGGCCACCCAGATCAAGTGGGGCCTGAGCTACATGGACGGCCGGTACGGCAGCCCCTGTGAGGCCTGGTCGTTCTGGCAGGCCAACCACTGGTACTGAGTTCCGCGCCGTACTCCGGCCGCTCAACCTTGCGAAGCCCCTCCCCGTCCTAGGGGGAGGGGCTTCGGCCATGTACGGTCGGACCCGACGACTCCAGGGGGGAGTGGTGGGGAGCAGCGGGGGAAAAGGACGCATCATGTCGCGTGTACCAGGATGGCTCGGCCGGATCGGCGCCGGACTCACCGAGCTGGGTGAGCGGCTGGACGAGCGCCGTGCCGAGGTCGAGCTGGAGTCGCGGGGCGCCCTCGACGACGAGGACGCCCGCGGCGGGGCCGTCCCCCTCGACGCGCCCGGCACCCTCCCGCAGGCTCCCGGGACTTCAGGGACCCGTGAGAAGGCGGCGGACACCGAGGGCTCCGCGCTGCCGGTCCAGCGACCCTCCGAGGAGACGGCCGCGGCGCACACCTACCCGCCGCCGCCCCACCGCCCCGATCCCGCCCTCGCCGTGCCGTGGGGCGTGCGGGTCGCCGCCGAGGCCGGCTGGCGGCTGCTCGTCCTCGCGGGCACCGTCTGGGTGCTGATGCGGGTCATCAGCGCCGTACAGCTCGTCGTGCTGGCCTTCGTGACCGCGCTGCTCATCACCGCGCTGCTCCAGCCCACGGTGGCGCGGCTGACGCGCTACGGGGTGCCGCGCGGGCTCGCGACCGCGCTCACCGCGATCCTCGGCTTCGTCGTCATGGGGCTGATCGGCTGGTTCGTGGTCTGGCAGGTCCAGGAGAACGTCGACGACCTCTCCAACCAGATCCAGGACGGCATCGACGAGCTGCGCAAGTGGCTCCTCAAGGGCCCGTTCCACGTGACGGACAAGCAGATCAACGAGATCGCCAAGAACCTCCGCGAGGCGATCGGCGCGAACACGGACCAGATCACGTCGGCGGGCCTGCAGGGCGTGACGGTGATCGTCGAGGCCCTCACGGGCATCCTGCTCACGATGTTCTCCACCCTCTTCCTGCTCTACGACGGCAAGCGGATCTGGGAGTGGTCGCTCAAGCTCGTCCCGGCCGCCGCCAGGACCGGCGTCGCGGGCGCGGGCCCGCGCGCGTGGCGCACGCTCACCGCCTACGTCCGCGGCACGGTGATCGTCGCCATGATCGACGCGATCTTCATCGGTCTGGGCATCTACTTCCTCGACGTCCCCATGGCCGTGCCGCTCGCCGTCTTCATCTTCCTCGGCGCGTTCATCCCGCTGGTGGGCGCGGTGATCTCCGGGGCGCTGGCGGTGGTGGTCGCGCTGGTGACCCAGGGCGTCTTCGCCGCCGTCATGACGCTCGTCGTGGTCCTCGCCGTCCAGCAGATCGAGGGGCACGTCCTGCAGCCCTTCATCCTGGGCCGCGCGGTCCGCGTGCATCCCCTCGCGGTGGTGCTGTCGGTCGCCGCCGGCGGCATGGTCGCCGGCATCGGCGGAGCGGTCGTCGCGGTCCCGCTGGTCGCGGTGACCAACACGGTGGTCGTGTACCTGCGTTCGTACGCGGGTGAGGCGGATCTGCGCCACGCCCCCGAGCCCCGCGGCGCCACCGCCGTGGACGCCTCCCCGGCCCACCGGCCGACGCCCTAGGGCGTATCCCCGAAGTCTCGCCTGCTCCGGCGACGCCTGGCACGCCCTGGCGGTCCCGGACGAACGCACGGGGCCCCGCCCACCGTGACGGTGGGCGGGGCCCCGTGTCTGTCGCGCGAGGACTACGCGGCGAGGTGCGCCTCGGCGTCCAGCGTGGCGCCGACGGCCTGGAGCACGGCCGCGATCTTGACGGCCTCCTGGATCGTCTCCCGGTCGACGCCCGCCTTGCGGAGCACCTGCTCGTGGGAGTCGAGGCACTGCCCGCAGCCGTTGATCGCGGAGACGGCGAGCGACCACAGCTCGAAGTCGACCTTCTCCACGCCCGGGTTGCCGATGACGTTCATCCGCAGACCGGCCCGCATGGTCGAGTACTCCGGGTCCGACAGCAGGTGCCGCGTCCGGTAGAAGACGTTGTTCATCGCCATGATCGCGGCGGCCGACTTGGCGGCCGTGTACGCCTCGGGCGAGAGCTGTGCCTTCGCCTCGGGCTCCAGCTCACGCAGCACGTGCGGGGAGCGGGAGGCGATGGCGCAGGCCAGCACCGTGCCCCACAGCTGCTGCTGCGGGAGGTCGCTGTTGCCGATCACCGAACCGAGGTTCAGGCGCAGGTCCTTGGCGTAGTCCGGTATGGCGGACTTCAGTTCGTCGAGGGCCATGGAAGGTCACTCACCGGCCAGCAGGGCGGCCGCGTCGAGGGTGCCCTCGCCCTTGGTCCAGTTGCACGGGCAGAGCTCGTCCGTCTGGAGGGCGTCCAGGACCCGCAGGACCTCCTTGGGGTTACGGCCGACGGAGCCGGCGGTCACCATGGAGAACTGGATCTCGTTGTTCTGGTCGACGATGAAGACGGCGCGCTTGGCGAAGCCGTCCTCGCCCTCGATGCCGAGGTCGCGCATGAGCTCGTGCTTCGAGTCGGCCATCATCGGGAAGGGCAGGTCACGCAGGTCGTCGTGGTCCTTGCGCCAGGCGTGGTGCACGAACTCGGAGTCGCCGGAGAAGCCCAGCACCTGCGCGTCACGGTCGGCGAACTCGTCGTTCAGCTTGCCGAAGGCCGCGATCTCGGTCGGGCACACGAAGGTGAAGTCCTTGGGCCACGCGAAGACGATCTTCCACTTGCCCTCGTAGGTCTTGTGGTTGATCTGCTCGAACTCCTGGCCCTTCTCCAGCGAGACGCAGGCGGTCAGGTCGAAGGTGGGGAACTGGTCACCGACAGTGAGCACAAACTCTCCTAGCAGCAGGGGACGGCCCTTTTTGGGGGCGTTTCCCTAGGGGGTGGACGTCCCCGATCGTGACACAGGCGGCATTGATCCGGGAAATAGCTACACTTGGTCGTGTTGATCGAGTACGGCTATCAGTGATGTCCGCCGAGCCGGCCCGGAGCGAGAGGTGCGGTCATGGCGAGCCCCGCCGGCAGAGCGGGCGGCAAGGGCGCCGGGCGCCGCAGCCCCAGCCTCGCGCAGCTCCGCGCCTTCACCGCCGTCGCCGAGCACCTGCACTTCAGGGACGCGGCCGCCGCGATCGGCATGAGCCAGCCCGCCCTGTCCGGCGCCGTCTCCTCCCTGGAGGAGGTCCTCGGGGTGACCCTGCTGGAGCGTACGACCCGCCGGGTGCTCCTGTCGCCCGCCGGTGAGCGCCTGGCCGTACGCGCCAGGGCCGTGCTGGCGGAGGTCGGCGCGCTGATGGAGGAGGCGGAGGCCGTACGGGCGCCGTTCACCGGGGTGCTGCGCCTCGGGGTCATCCCCACCGTCGCCCCCTACCTCCTGCCGACCGTCCTGCGGCTCGTCCACGACCGCTACCCAGACCTCGACCTCCAGGTGCACGAGGAGCAGACGGCCAGCCTGCTGGAGGGCCTGACGGCCGGCCGGCTCGACCTGCTGCTGCTCGCGGTCCCCCTCGGTGTCCCGGGAGTGGTCGAACTCCCCCTGTTCGACGAGGACTTCGTCCTGGTGACCCCGCTCGGCCACGGCCTCGGCGGGCGGGAGGGCATCGAGCGCGAGGCGCTGCGGGAGCTGCGCCTGCTGCTGCTCGACGAGGGCCACTGCCTGCGCGACCAGGCCCTGGACATCTGCCGTGAGGCCGGGCGCGCGGACGCCCCCGTGACCACCACGGCCGCGGGTCTGTCGACCCTCGTCCAGCTCGTCGCCGGAGGGCTCGGCGTGACCCTGCTGCCGCGTACCGCCGTCAAGGTGGAGACGACCCGCAGCAACCAGCTCCTCACCGGGTACTTCGCGGACCCGGCGCCCACCCGGCGGATCGCGCTCGCGATGCGCGCGGGCGCCGCGCGCGGCACGGAGTACCAGGAACTCGCGGAGGCCCTGCGCGAGGCCCTGCGTCCTCTGCCCGTAAGGGTGTTGGGCGCGGACGCCTGAACTTCCGTACACAGTCGGTCATCCGCGGACCGATGAAGTGCATCGACAGCCGGGATATCTCAACTTCCGTCAGGTAGTACGACTCTCGCCGGGGATATCCGCCCCGGCTGATACGAATACCTCCTCAGGGTGACTCGTCAGGCGTCTGTGCGAAGTGCCGGAAGTTCCAAGGGGAGTGATGTCGGGCATTCGGGATTCCCTTGGCAGGGTCGGACACGACCTGCTGTCGCGCGCGCTGAGCGAATGCCAGAACGCACGGGCGACGGGAAAACTGAGGGTGTCCGGAAAACCCGGCGGAGTCTTCCACCTCCGTGACGGCTGCGTCGTCGCCGTGGAGAGCCCGGGCGCCCCGGGTGCCGAGGCGCGGCTGCTGCGCTCCGGCCGTGTCAGCGGCGAGCAGTGGGCCGAACTGCTCCGGGAGGCCGGCGGCACCCGGTGGCCCGAGGCCGGGCTGATCGCCCACGGCTACGCGGGAGCGGCGCAGCTGCGGGTCGTCTGCATGATGGCGATGCAGGACGCGGTCTTCGCGGTCGTGGCCGGCGACGTGGAGGCGTGCGACCCGCTCGACCCCGCCTTCGAGCCGTACGCGCCGGTCGCCCTCGGAGAGGCTCCCGGGCGGCTGCTGCAGGACGCGGCGAGGAAGCTCGCGGCCATCGCCGCCCTGCCGCGGACCGTACGGCCGGACCGGGAGCGCCCCGTGCCGGCCGCGGTGCCGGACGGGATACGCGAGCGGCTCCCGCCACCGCAGAAGGAGCTGCTGGCCCACGCCGACGGCCGCCGGACCGCCCGTGACATCGCCTTCGCGACGGGCCTCGGCGCCTACACCGTGACGGTGGGGGTGGCCCGCATGCTCGGCGAGGGGCTGCTGGAGCTGCCGGGGGAGCCCGGTTCCGCCGGCGTCACCGTGCGGGACCTGCCGACCGGGGCCCTCAGGCAGCGGCCCACCGGCGCGCCGCCCGCCCTGGACCCCGAGGTGTTCTCCGCGCTGTCCTCCGCGGTGGCCGCCGGGGGGTTCGCGGCACCGCGGCCCCTGGCGGACCCCGCTCCGGACCGGGAGGGGACCGTTCCCGCCCTGCCCCGCAGGGAGCCCGGGGCGCACGCCCCGTCGCTGCCCCGCCGGGAACCGGGCGCGAGCGGAATCGCCGAAACCCTCGCCGACGAAACGGCCGGGGCGAACTGGAAAGGGCTTTTCCGGCTGCGGCACCGGATCTGGAGCCCGGACTCCGGGACGTGAGAAAGAAACGCCCGTCAACGAAATGCCCGTCAACGACCGAACGCGCACCGTCTTCAGGGAGTTCAACGCATGAATCACGAGGCACTGGCCAGGGAAATGAGGGAACTCCGGGAGCAGGTTCCCGGAATCACCGACACGGCGGTCGCGGCCGCCGACGGAATGCTCATCGCGGCCGACACCGCCGCCACGATCGAACCCGAGAGCCTCGCCGCGATCGCCGCCGCGGGCCTCGGCATCGCGCGCCGCGCGACCGCGGTGACCGGCCGGGGCGCGTTCCGGCAGACCGTGACCTACGGCAGCCAGGGCCTCGCCGCCTTCTACGCGGTCGGCGACACCGCGTTGATGATCGTCCTCGGCGACGAGGGCATCGACCTCGAACGGCTCCACGAACGGACCCGGCCGGCCCTCGGCCGCATCGGATCGATCCTCACCGGGACGGACCCCGGCCCGGCCGCCGGGCCCCCCGCCGCTCCCGGTCCGCTCGCCGCGGGTCCCGGCGTGCCCGGCGCACTCGTCGGAGCCGTGACCGACACCGTGACCGAAGGAGTATGACGACATGGCAGGCAAGCGAATGACGGCCGGTTTCTCCGACCAGATCATGGGCCTGGTCAAATCACTGCGCGCCGACGCCCCGGACTGCGTCGCCTCCGGGGCGGTCGACATGTCGACGGGGATGCTGCTGAGCTACGAGACCGTCGACAATCATCCGCCGGAGGTCCTGGACCTGCTCGCGGGCGCGACCCTCGACCTGTTCCAGGGACGCACGGTCCAGATGATCGAGGACGTCTTCAAGGAGCGCCGCGGCATCGAATCCGACGCGCACTTCTTCCAGGAGATCCTGGTCAACAGCGACAACCTCACCCATCTGTTCGTGCGGATGAGCGACCAGCAGGACGTGGTCGCCGTGGTCGTCTGCCGCAAGTCGGTCAACGTCGGCATGCTCTTCGCCCAGGTCCGCCGCGTGGTGAAGGAGTACAGCCTCTGAACGCGGGGACCGGTGGCCCTCCCGGACGGGGGAGGGCCACCGGTGCCGGCACGGGGTCTACTCCGTGCGCAGTCCGTCCGGCCGCATCAGCCGGATCAGCGGCGGCAGGCTGAGCAGGGTCACCAGGAGCACGACACCAGCGCCGACGCCGGTCATCGACAGCACGCTCGCCCAGTCCACGCTCACCGGGGTCCCGGTCATCTTGAGCAGGACCGTGCCGAGGGTGAGCCCCACGACGGACGCGAGTGCGAGTCCCAGCGCGATCGGGATCGCGGTCTGCCACAGCACCGACATGCTCAGGGTGCGGCGCCGGGTGCCGAAGGCGACCAGCGCCGACAGCAGCTTCTTGCGCTCGCGCAGCTGTTCGAGCTGGGAGACCAGCAGGCTCGCGCCGATCAGCGCCAGCACACAGGCGGCGCCCACGAACAGACCGGTGCGGATGGAGGTGAACCTGCCGGACTCCACGGTGGCCGACCAGGTCATCGGATGACCGAGCGGATCGATCCGAGTCACCGTGTTGCGCACGTACTCCTGCGCGTCCGGGACGGAGGGGTCGAGACCGAGGAAGACGTGCCCGCGGACGGTCGCCGCCCCCTTCGCGGGCAGCGCCGCCGGGGTGACCAGGAAGCCGCCGCGCTTCACGCCGGTCATGTCGAGGCGCGTCTGCGCCTGCTTCAGCCCCCGTGGCACGGTCCAGGCGACCGGGGTGCTCTCGGTGTCCTCGTCGCCGTCGGCGGGGTCGAGGAACAGGGTCCGGGACCCGGCCAGCTTCTGTGTGTTGTCGTCGTAGTCGGAGCCCCGCAGCGAGAAGACGTCGCCCTCGCGGCACGACGGCAGCGTCGCCACCTCGCGCAGCGCCGCACAGTCGCCCACGGTCACCTGGGCGTTCAGCTCGGCGGACATCCGCCGCTCGCCGATGTTCCCCTCGGACAGCGCGACGACCTTCCGCACCCCCTTGGTGGCGCCGAGCTCCCGGGTGACCCGTGCCATGGGGACGCCGTCCGGTACGGGCACCTCCATCTGGGCCCGGGTGACGTCCTGGCCGGTCGCCTTCGTGTAGTCCGCGTCCACTCCGCTGAACAGCATCTGCAGCGCGATGGCCCCGGCCACCGCCACGGCGATGCCGTTGACCATGCGGGCCGCCGAGCCGCTGCTCAGCTGGAGCCTGCGCACCGCGAGCTGCCAGGCGACCCCGCCCGAGTGCAGCCGCGCGACGACCGCCTCCACCACCCAGGGCAGCAGCGCGGTGATCCCCACGAGCAGCAACAGCACACCGCCGGTGACCAGGTACTCGTTGAAGTCCCCGTTCCCCCGGCCCTGTCCGAGCATCGGGTACAGCAGGGCGAGCCCGCCGGCCGGCAGCAGCAGCCGCCACCACAGCCGGCGGCGCGCGGGCCTGGCCGTGCGCACCACGCCGAGCGGCTCGATGACCACACCGCGCAGCGCGAACAGGGTGACCAGCACGGCGGCCGCCGGGACGGCCACCGCGACCAGTACGGCGAGCGCGGGGGAGGGGTTGAGGTAGCTCGGGAAGACGCTCACCCGGAACACCTCGGCGGTGCCCGCGATCTGGCGGCCGATCAGGAAGAAGAACGTGCCGAGGACCAGCCCGAGCAGAGCTCCCGCCAGCGCCTCGCCGGCCGCGATCCGCCGTACCATCCGGCTGTCGGAGCCGATCAGCCGCAGCGCCGCCAGCCGCCGGTCGCGCCGCTCGCCGCCGAACCGCACGGCCGTGGCGACGAACACGGCGACCGGCATCAGCAGGACGGCGAACACGACGAGGATGAGCAGCAGCAGCACCGGGTCGGTGGCCTCCGCGGCGAACGGGTGGGGCTCGCCGAACGCGCTGATGCGGGCCACGTTCGGCGGGTCGATCTTCTCGGCGAGGCCGTCGACGCCCGCGTAGTAGGCGAGTTCGTGCGAACCGATCAGGCCGCTCTCGCCGATGGTCCCGGTGATCCGGTACGGCAGCCGCTCGCGCAGCAGCGCGCCGTCGTCGGATTGGAGCAGTTCCTTCAGCGCGGGGGAGACGACCATGTCGCCCACCGCCGGGAACGTCCGCAGGCCCGGCGGCAGCGGTGCCCGCGGTCCGTCCGGCTGCATCAGCCGGCCGCGCACGTCGTCACCGCGGTAGGTGGTGTCGAGGTCCGCGATCACCAGGGTGTCGTCGGCAGGCGGCTTCGGGGTGTAGTCGTAGGTGTAGTCCCGCCGCGCCTGCTCACGGTCGTGCCGCGCGCTCAGCACGTTCGGCAGCGCGGTGCTGAGCAGCAGCAGTGCCACCCCCAGGCCCACGCCGACGGCCGTGAGCAGCGTCCGGATCCAGCCCTCGCGCCCGCCGGTGAAGGCGAAGCGGACCCCCATGGCCAGGTCCCCGGACCAGCCCCAGGACCTCGGCCCCTCCGGTGCGCCGGTACGTTCCCCCCGCACGCTCATACGATCCGCTCCATGTCCCTGGACCTGCCGTCGCGCACGACGACCTCGCGGTCCGAGTACGCGGCCACGCGGGCCTCGTGCGTGACGAGCACGACGGCGGCGTTCGTCGAGCGGGCCGCGTCGGTCAGCAGCTCCATCACGCGCTCGCCGTTGAGGGAGTCGAGCGCGCCGGTCGGCTCGTCGGCGAACAGCACCCGGGGGCTGGTGACCAGCGAACGGGCGACGGCCACCCGCTGGCCCTGACCGCCGGAGACCTCGCCCGGCCGCTTGCCCTTGAGGTCGTCGACCTCCAGCCGCTCCATCCACGACAGCGCGGTGCGCTCGGCCTCCTTGCGGCCCGTGCCGTTCAGCCGCAGCGGCAGCGCCACGTTCTCGACACAGGTCAACTCCGGTACGAGCTGGCCGAACTGGAAGACGAACCCGAACTCGGAGCGGCGCAGCGCACTGCGCCCGGCGTCGTTCATCGTGGCCATCTCACGGCCGTCGTACGTGATCGACCCGGAGTCGGGCGTGACGATGCCGGCGAGACAGTGGAGCAGGGTCGACTTGCCGGAGCCCGAGGGGCCCATCACGGCGACGACCTCGCCGGGGTGGATGGAGAAGTCGGCGCCGTCCAGCGCGGTCGTCGGGCCGTACGTCTTGCGCAGCTCCGAGGCGGTGAGCAGGGAGCCCGGGGGAGGGGTGGTCCGGGTCATCGGGCCGTCACCGCCTCGGCGAGCCTGTCGAGGCGCGCGGCCGTCAGCTCCAGCCATCGCAGATCGGCCTCCAGGTGGAAGAGGGCGTGGTCGCAGATCAGCTGATCGGCCAGGTCGCCCTTGCGCTTGCGTTCGGTCAGCGCGCGCATCATCCGCAGGTGCTCCGAGCGCTGGGTGTCGAGGAGTTCGCCCGCGTCCCGGTGGGTCAGCAGGGCGAGGACGACCTTCGTGTACAGGGTCGACTGGAGGTAGGGCTCGGGCGGCTCCGGCGTCGCGAGCCAGCGCTGCACGTCGGTGACGCCGGCCTCGGTGATCGCGTACCGCTTGCGCTCGGGCCCGTCGCCCGCCTCGATCCCGTCGAGTTCGACGAGGCCGTTCTTCAGCAGCCGCGACATCGTCGAGTAGACCTGGCCGTAGTGCAGGGGCCGGTCGTGACCGAATTTCTCGTCGAAGGCCCGCTTCAGGTCGTAACCGTGGCGCGGCCCGGACTCCAGGAGCCCTAGAAGGGTGTGACCGATGGACATGCCGAGCACTCTACACACGGCGTATACACCACGTGTATACGCGACGTGTACAGGTCGTCGGAGGGGCGGTCGAAGCGGAGGGAACACGCTGGTCACGGCCGATTGTCACGGTTCTGGAACCGTCCGCCCGTTCCTCCCGGGGCCGGGGTCCGCGCATTTTCGGCCGCGAGGCGGCGCCCGCGCGGGAAGGGGTGCCCGCCCTCCCGCGACCGGGGAGCGCGTGGCACCACGGGGGACCCGGTCCGCGCGCCGGACGTGCGCTGTTCGTCATCTCACTTTCTTCCCTCCCGGCAACCTTCCGGCCCTTTTGCACGTCGGATTCAGTGAGGTGGTGCCCAAGGCGTGCCGATTGTCACGTCCGGAAAAGGCCGGATCGGCACCCCTTTGTCATAGGGCGCGGTGTTAGCTTTCTGAGCTGACCTGACCGGCGGACTTGTGTGCCACACGAGAATGAAGCGGAGCGGATCGACCCATGGGACGAGCTGAAGAGAGACGAGCGCGGCAGGTACAGGGCCGCCGCGCGGCGCCCCAGAGCTCGTCCGGGCAGGAGTCCGCGGAGCCCGCGCCCGGCGCGAAGGCGGGCGGCAAGCCCCGCCGCACCGGCATACGCCGGTTCCTGAACTGGAAGACGCTCCTCGGGACGTTCTTCGGCTTCTGCCTGCTCGTCATGGGCGGCTTCATCGTGCTCTACCTGGTCGTGCCGGTGCCCGAGGGCAACGAGGCCGCCGAACGCCAGAGCAACGTATACAAGTACAGCGACGGCTCGATGCTCGGCCGCATAGGCAAGGTCAACCGCGAGATAGTCGACCTCGCCAAGGTGCCCAGGGGCGTCCAGAAGACCTTCGTCGCCGCCGAGAACAAGAGCTTCTACAGCGACTCCGGCATCGACCTCAAGGGCACCGCCCGAGGAGTGGTCAACACCCTCTCCGGCAAGGGCAAGCAGGGTGGTTCGACGATCACCCAGCAGTACGTCAAGAACTACTACCTCAGCCAGGACCAGACCGTCACGCGCAAGCTGAAGGAAATGGTCATCTCGCTGAAGGTGGACCGCCAGAAGACCAAGGAGGACATTCTGGCGGGCTACATCAACACCAGCTACTACGGCCGCAACGCGTACGGCATCCAGGCGGCCGCGCAGGCCTACTACCGCGTCGACGCCGAGGACCTCTCGGTAGCGCAGGGCGCCTACCTCGCCTCGCTGCTCCAGGCCCCGAGCCAGTACGACTGGGCGGTCGCCTCGAAGACCGGCAAGAAGCTCGTCCAGGCCCGCTGGAACTACACCCTCGACAACATGGTCGAGATGGACTGGCTCGACGCGGGCAAGCGCGACGGCCTGAAGTTCCCGGTCCCCGAGGACCCCAAGGGCGCGCCCGGCATGGAGGGCCAGACCGGCTACCTGGTGGAGACGGCCAACAGCGAGCTGGCCAAGCAGCTCGTCGCCGAGGGCACCGCCGAGGACCTGGACGACGCCAAGGCCCTGATCGTCAAGGGCGGCTGGACCATCACGCTCAACGTGGACAAGAAGAAGCAGGCGCTGCTGGAGAAGACCGTCAAGCGGCAGCTCACCAGCAAGCTGGACCCGAAGAAGCGCAAGGTCGACGCCAACGTCCAGGCCGGCGCCGTGTCGGTCGACCCCAGGAACGGCAAGGTCCTCGCGATGTACGGCGGCGTGGACTACTTCAAGCACTACATCAACAACGCGACGCGCCGCGACTACCAGGCCGCCTCGACGTTCAAGCCGCTGATCCTCGCCGCCGCCCTGGAGGAGGGGGCCAAGACGCGCTCCGGCCGGCCGATCGTCGCGAACACGATCTACGACGGCACCAGCCGCCGTCCCGTCGTCGGCAGCGACATCGGCTTCGCGCCGCCGAACGAGGACGAGCGCAGCTACGGCCCCGTCACCGTGCAGACCGCGATGAACAAGTCCATCAACTCCGTCTTCGCGCAGATGGGCGTCGACGTCGGCATGGACGAGGTGCTGAAGGTCGCGGGCAAGCTCGGCATGAACACCAAGGGCCTGCCCGCCGTGCCCGCCCAGACCCTCGGCTCCATGGGCGCGAGCCCGCTGGAGATGGCGGGCGTGTACGCCACGCTCGACAACCACGGCAAGAAGGTCACCCCGGCGATCGTCGCCAAGGCCGAGCACAAGGACGCCACGGTCACGATGCCGGACCCGGTCGGCGAACAGGTCATCGGCGAGGAGGCCGCCGACACGGTCACCTCGGTGCTGACCGGCGTGGTCGACGACGGTACGGCCCGGGTCTCGGTGCGCGAGAACCCCTCCCGCGGCGGCCAGCAGGTCGCCGGCAAGACCGGTACGTCCGACAAGAACAGGTCCGCCTGGTTCACCGGCTACACGCCGAACCTGGTCACCTCGGTCCTGATGTTCGGCGAGGACGCGAAGACCCACAACCAGGTCTCCATGAGGGGCGCCACGGGCCTTTACCTGGAGGGCGGCCGCGTCAACGGCGGTGGCTACCCGGCGCAGATCTGGGCGGCCTACACGTTCGCGGCGCTGGGGGGGAAGGTCACCGAGTTCGACCTGAACACCACCTCGGGCGCGGCGGTGGCGCCGACCGACCTGCCCACCGCCACCCGGACGCCGTCCAGCACGCCGTCGGAGACCCCGACCACCGAGGAACCGACGACGGAGCCGCCCACCACGAGCGCTCCGCCGACCCCCACGACCGAGCCGACGACGACCGCGCCGACGACGACGGCCCCGTCCACACCGACGGGCTCGCCCACCGACGGCGGCATCCTGGAGAACCCGTTCGGCCAGACGGACCAGTAGCGCGTACGTCCTGGACGCGCGAGGAGGGCACCCGCAGCCGGGTGCCCTCCTTCTCCGTTCACGGGGTCCGCTCCGGTGCCCGGTCAGCTCCGGTTCAACTCGAACCAGACGACCTTTCCCGTACTCAGCCGGGTGGCCCCCCACCGCCGTGCCAGCCGGTTCACCAGGAACAGGCCGCGGCCGCCCTCGTCCGTGGCCCGTGCCTGCCGCAGCCTCGGCAGCTGGGGCACGTCGTCACCGACCTCGCAGCGCAGCACGTCCGTCCGCAGCAGCCGCAGCGTCACCGGCCGTGACGCGTACCGCACCGCGTTCGTCACGACCTCGCTGACCAGCAGCTCCACGGAATCGGTCAGATCCTCCATGCCCCAGCGGGACAGCGCCCGCCTGGCGAGGCGCCGGGCCCGGCCGGGCGCCGCGTCCTCCGGCTCCAGGAACCAGTACGCGACGTCGCTCGGCGCGATCCCGTCGAACCGTGCCGCGAGCAGCGCGATGTCGTCGTCCCGGTCCCCCGGGCCGAGCATGTCGAGCACCTCGTCGCACAGCGCTTCCAGCGGCGGCGGATGGTCCGGCCCCGTCAGCGCCGCGACCGCCGCGAGCTTCTCCCGCAGCTGCTCTATGCCCGTCCAGACGTCCCGCAGCCGCGACTCGACCAGACCGTCCGTGTACAGCAGCAGCGTCGCCCCGGCCGGCGCGTCCAGCTCCACCGCCTCGAAGTCGACGCCGCCCACACCGATGGGGGCGCCCGGAGGCACCCGCAGCACCTCGGCCCGCCCGCCCAGGTGCAGCAGCACCGGCGGCGGATGGCCCGCGTTGGCGATGGTGATCCGGTGCGACACCGGGTCGTAGACCGCGTACAGGCAGGTCGCCATGCGGTCGGTGCCGAGCCGCTGCGCCTGCTCGTCCAGATGGTGCAGCACCTCCTGCGGCGGCAGATCGAGCCCCGCGAGGGTCTGCGCCGTCGTCCGCAGCTGACCCATGATCGCCGCCGACGTCATGGAGTGGCCCATCACGTCACCGACGACCAGCGCGACCCTGCTGCCGGGCAGCGGGATCGCGTCGTACCAGTCGCCGCCCACCCGGGCCGTCTCCGCGGCCGGCAGATAGCGGGACGCGAGCCGCACCCCCGTGGGCCGCGGCAGCGTCTCGGGCAGCATCGTGCGCTGCAGCTCGTCGGCGATGTACGCCTCACGGCCGTACAGCACCGCCTTGTCGATGCCGAGCGCGCTGTGCGTGGCGAGCTGCGCCGCGACCAGCAGGTCGTCCGCCTCGAAGGCGAGCCGCTCGGGCCGGCGCAGGAACAGCGCCGCCCCGATCACCCGGCGCCGGCCGCGCAGCGGGGCGAGGATCGCGCGCTGCCCGCTCGGCACCGGCAGGTCGTCGCCGAGCAGCTCGGGCAGCGCGGCCCGCGCGGCGGGCGCGTCCGCGAACACCGGCCGCACCCCGCGCAGCACCTCGGCCAGGGCGCCGCCCGGGCGCACCTCGCACAGCTCGGCCGTCATCGCCGACAGCTCGCTGGGCTCCGGCCGCAGCGCGGGCAGGAAACCGCTCTCGGTGTCCCGCTCCTCGGGAATCCGGTCCGTGCGCCTCAGGCGCAGCACCAGCGGACCCGTCGGCCGCTCGTCACCGACCGGCAGCGGGTCGCGCAGATAGACGAGGATCGCGTCGGAGAAGGTCGGCACGGTCGCCCGGCACAGCCCCATCACGATCTCGTCGAGGTCGATGCCCCGGGCGATCCGCCGGGTGGCGGCGCCCACGAAACGCAGCCGGTCCCCGTCGCGCCGCATCGGCATCGGACCGCCCTGCGGCACACCGCGCCCGGTACGGCGCTCCTTGCCGCCGGAGGAACGCGGGGTCCGCCCCTGCTCGGCGTCCGGCTGGATCAGAATGCCCTCCGGAACGGGCCGGGGACGGTGCGTGTCGGGCTCGGTCACCGAGGGCTGCGAGTGCTCGGAGCCGGGACCGGAGGGGGCCGGCGAGGACGACGGCACGTCCGTGCCCGAGGACGCGGACACGCCTTTGCCGGCGGACGCCTGCCCGCCGGTCTTGCGCTTGCCGCGCGGCTTCGACGCGCCCGGGTCCCTCGGCGCGTCGCCCGTGCGGGCCTGTACCGGTAATGCGCCGGAACCCGGCAGCGGGGACGGCGGCTCCGAGGTACGCAGGAGCGCCCCGCGAGGGTCCGCGGGGGTGGCGCCGCTCTGCCGGCGCTCGTGCGAGGTGGGGTGCTCCGTCACGCGTGTCGAGTCCATCCGTCCGGGGCTGCGCGCCGGGCGCGCAGGTCTTCCCGCAGCCCCGATACCCGGAATGTGTGTCCCAGGAACGGATTCTGCGTGTCGTCAGGGCCGGGAACGACGGCGCGAACGGCCCCCGCCCGGCACGGTACGGCCCGCCGACGGCCGGAAGCGGCCCGCTTCGGCAGCGGGGCGGCGGCCGGAGCCCCGGTCCGCACGGCCGTCGCGGCGAGCCCACGCGGTGCGACCGGTCTTGGGCCGGCCGCGCCGCCGTACACCTCGTACCCCTCGCTCACGTCCTGCCGCCCCTCGGTGACATATGGTCAAGCCCGGCTCATCCTGCGGGAGTTGTTGTTGCCGTGCGCCCTTGCGGAAGACGATCCTACGGTTGTACCACGGGGGCGCATCAAGGGTCTCATGAGGACACGTGCGCAGGCGTACGGTCCCAGTCATCCGGCAGAGCCGGAACCGGCCAGCCCGGATCCGGTCTCCAGTGCTGCCAGCCGTCCGAGAACGGCGCGCCCCAGGCGCGGATCACCTCCACCGCAGACCACCCCGCTTCCCTCACCCGCGTCGCCAGTTGAGCATCCATCAGACCGGCCCGCTGCGCCATGGCGAATTCGTCCTCGTCGAGCCAGCGCCAACTGCGGTCCGGGTGGACAGAGATGTCGAGGAAGTGGTCCTCGGAGTCCACCCCGCCCGCCCAACGGGTCAGCGGAGCCTCCAGGTTCACGTACCAGTTCTTGAAACGCCAGCCCTGTTCCCAGAACAACCACACCGACCAGGCCTCGCCGGGCCGCGCCAGCTTCAGCACACCGGTCCCGCGCCAGTGTCCCCGCCGCACCGCGCGGGGCTTCGTGTAGCGAGACTCCAGCGGTTCTCCGTGCACCGGCGAGCCGTCGGCGAGCACCGGCCTCACGCACTCCGTGCCCGGCGCCATCCACACCGCGAGCAGGTCGGCGTCGTCGCGTACGACCGTCACGGGACGGCAGATGTGGACGTGGTGGCCCGCGTTCTCCCGGTACCGCCACAGGATCTGGCTCCCGGGCTCCCAGTACGCCGCCCGCCCGCCCGCTTCCGCTCGTCTCACCGCTCCACCCTCTGCCATGACCAGATATTAGGTGCCCCAGGCATACGACGCCCTGGTCCGCGTCATGGTTCGCCCCATCGAGAACACGCTGTTACGGAGCTGTCATCAGGCGTTTCTCCGCGGACGCGGACCGTTACGGACGCGTCATCCGCAGGACATCCAGGGCCTCGTCCAACTGCTCCTCGGTCAGGTCCCCGCGTTCCACGTACCCCGACTCCAGCACCACCCGGCGGATCGTCTTGCGCTCCGCCAGCGCCTTCTTCGCTACCTTGGCGGCCTCCTCGTACCCGATGTACCTGTTCAGCGGCGTCACCACGGACGGCGACGACTCCGCGTACTCACGGGCCCGCTCGCGGTGCGCGACGATCCCGTCGACCGCGCGGTCGGCGAGCAGCCGCGAGACGTTCGCGAGCAGCCGGACCGACTCCAGGACGTTCTTCGCGATCACCGGCAGCATCACGTTCAGTTCGAAGTTCCCGGCCGCGCCCGCGGCGGCGACGGTCGCGTCGTTCCCCGTGACCTGCGCGGCGACCATCAGCACCGCCTCGGGAATCACCGGGTTCACCTTGCCCGGCATGATCGAGGAGCCGGGCTGGAGGTCCGGGAGACTGATCTCGGCCAGTCCGGTGCGCGGCCCGGAGGCCATCCAGCGCAGATCGTTCGCGATCTTCGTCAGTCCGACGGCGACGGTCCGCAGCTGTCCGCTGGTCTCCACGATCCCGTCGCGCGCCCCCTGCGCCTCGAAGTGGTCGCGGGCCTCGGTCAGCGGCAGCCCGGTCGCCCGCGCCACCTCCGCGATCACCGCGGCGGAGAACCCGGGCGGCGTGTTGATCCCCGTCCCCACGGCCGTGCCGCCGAGCGGCAGTTCGGCCAGCCGCGGCAGCGAGGCCTCCAGCCGCTCGACCCCGTACCGCACCTGGGCCGCGTACCCCCCGAACTCCTGGCCGAGCGTCACCGGCGTCGCGTCCATGAGGTGGGTGCGCCCCGACTTCACCACGTCGGCGAACTCCGCCGCCTTGCGCTCCAGCGCGGCGGCGAGATGCTCCAGCGCGGGTACGAGGTCGCGCGTGACGGCGGCGGTCGCGGCGACGTGGATCGAGGACGGGAACACGTCGTTGCTCGACTGCGAGGCGTTGACGTGGTCGTTGGGGTGGACGTCCCGGCCCAGCCGCTCGCCGGCGAGCGTCGCGATCACTTCGTTGGCGTTCATGTTGGAGGAGGTGCCCGAGCCCGTCTGGAAGACGTCGACCGGGAAGTGCTCGTCCCAGCGCCCCTCGGCGACCTCCGCCGCCGCCTCCTGGATCGCCCCGGCGACGTCCTCGCCGATCACGCCCAGTTCGCCGTTCACCTTCGCGGCCGCCCCCTTGATCCGGGCGAGGGCCTCGATGTGCGCGCGCTCCAGCCGCTGCCCCGAGACGGGGAAGTTCTCCACGGCGCGCTGCGTCTGCGCCCGCCACTTCGCCTCCACGGGCACCCGCACCTCGCCCATGGAGTCGTGCTCGATCCGGTACGCGCCTTCGCCCTGGCCATCCGCCATCGGTGACACCTCCACGGGGAACAGCGTCCGGGGGCCCGCCCGTGTTCCCGCCCGCCGCGCGGAGATCCGCGCCGCGCCGGGCCCGTGACGCACGAACGGCCGCCTGAGCGGCGGCCGTTCACCTGCGCGTACGACGTCACGCGCGTCACCCGTACGGCGTAACCCATGGGCGCGCGCCGTACGGGATCCGCCACTAGGCCAGCCCGGGACCGCGCACCGGGATCGTGGTGAAGGTCGGGGCGGGGGCGGGGTCCTGGAAGAAGTCGTTGCCCTTGTCGTCCACGACGACGAAGGCCGGGAAGTCCTCGACCTCGATCTTCCAGACCGCCTCCATGCCGAGCTCCTCGTACTCGACGACCTCGACCTTCTTGATGCAGTCCTGGGCCAGGCGGGCGGCCGGGCCGCCGATGGAGCCGAGGTAGAAGCCGCCGTGCGTGCCGCAGGCGTCCGTGACCTGCTTGCTGCGGTTGCCCTTGGCGAGCATCACCTTGGAACCGCCCGCGGCCTGGAACTGCTCGACGTAGGAGTCCATGCGGCCGGCCGTGGTCGGGCCGAAGGAACCGGACGCGTAGCCCTCGGGGGTCTTGGCCGGGCCCGCGTAGTACACCGGGTGGTCCTTCAGGTACTGCGGCATCTCCTCGCCCGCGTCCAGCCGCTCCTTGATCTTGGCGTGCGCGATGTCGCGCGCCACGACGAGCGGGCCGGAGAGCGAGAGACGGGTCTTGACCGGGTACTTCGTCAGCTCGGCCAGGATGTCGTCCATCGGCTGGTTGAGGTCGATCCGGACGACGTCGCCGGCCTCGTCGAGGTGCTCATCCGTCGTGTCCGGCAGGAAGCGCGCGGGGTCGGTCTCCAGCTGCTCCAGGAAGACGCCCTCGGCGGTGATCTTCGCGACGGCCTGGCGGTCGGCCGAGCAGGACACGGCGATCGCGACCGGGCAGGACGCGCCGTGCCGGGGCAGGCGCACCACGCGCACGTCGTGGCAGAAGTACTTGCCGCCGAACTGCGCGCCGATGCCGATCCTCTGGGTCAGCTCGAAGACCTTCTCCTCCAGCTCCTTGTCCCGGAAGCCGTGGCCGAGCTCGGAGCCCTCGGAGGGGATCTCGTCCAGGTAGTGCGCGGAGGCGTACTTCGCGGTCTTCAGCGCGTACTCGGCGCTCGTGCCGCCGACCACGATCGCCAGGTGGTACGGCGGGCAGGCGGCCGTCCCGAGGGAACGGATCTTCTCCTCCAGGAACTTCATCATGGAGCCCTCGTTGAGGACCGCCTTCGTCTCCTGGTAGAGGAAGGACTTGTTGGCCGAGCCGCCGCCCTTGGCCATGAACAGGAACTTGTAGGCGCCGCCGTCGGTGGCGTACAGCTCGATCTGCGCCGGCAGGTTCGAGCCGGTGTTCTTCTCGTCCCACATGGTCAGCGGGGCCATCTGCGAGTAGCGCAGGTTCAGGTTCTTGTACGCGTCGTAGATGCCGCGGGAGAGGGCGGCCTCGTCGCCGCCCTCGGTGAGCACGTTCTGTCCGCGCTTGCCCATGACGATCGCCGTGCCGGTGTCCTGGCACATGGGCAGGACGCCCGCGGCCGCGATGTTCGCGTTCTTCAGCAGGTCCAGGGCGACGAACTTGTCGTTCGCCGAGGCCTCCGGGTCGTCGATGATGCGGCGGAGCTGGGCGAGGTGGGCCGGGCGCAGGTAGTGCTGGATGTCGTGGATCGCCTCTTCGGCGAGCTTGCGCAGCGCCTCCGGCTCCACCTTGAGGAACGTGCGCCCGTCGGCCTCGAAGGTGGAGACACCCTCGGAGGTCACCAGCCGGTACGGGGTGGTGTCCTCTCCCTGGGGGAGCAGATCGGTGTACGCGAACTCAGGCATCTCGCCCATTCCTCACTCGACAGACAGCGTTCGGGGCCAACCCCTTGTTCCGCCTCGGGCGCGCCCCGTCGACTCGCTCGCCGGAGGCGTGCCGTCATCGGCAGCGTCCACCAGCGTAGGACCTGGCGGGGACGCCGAGGTTGTGAGGTAAGGCTCAGTTCGGACACCGGATCCCCGGCGCCGGCGGAGGGCGGGTTTCCTGCGGGGGCGCTCGAGGGGTAGTCGCGATCTATCGCGTTTGGGTACGCTGTCGCCGTGGACCTTCAGAAGAGCCCCGACGCGAGCGCCGCCACGGCGGCGAAGCCGGCCGAGCTGCGCGCCTCCGACGCCGACCGGGACCGGATCACCGACATCCTGCGCGAGGCCCTGGCCGAGGGCCGCCTGACCGCGGAGGAGCACGCCGAGCGGGTCGAGGGGGTGCTGGCCACCAAGACGGTCGGCGGGCTCGACCGGTTCGTCCGCGACCTGCCCGCCGCCCACACCGGCCGCGCGGCCTCCGCGTACGTCTCCGCGCCCAACCGCCCCACCCAGGGCGCGATCCCGGCCGAGGCCGACGAGAACGTGGTGGCGGTCTTCAGCTCCGCCGTCCGCAAGGGCCGCTGGCGGGCGGGCCGGCGCATCCACGCGTACTCGGTCTTCGGCAACGTCGAGATCGACCTGAGCGAGGCGATCTTCGAGTACCAGCAGGTCGTGATCAAGGCGATCTCGGTGTTCGGCAACGTCGAGATCTTCGTGCCGGAGAACATCTCGCTGCGCGGCAGCGGCGGCGGCGTGCTCGGCAACTTCGAGGTGGACACGCTGGACTCGGGCGACGCGGACGCGCCCGTGGTCTACATCGACGGCCTCGCGGTCCTGGGGAACGTCGAGGCGAGGCCCCGGCGCGGCAAGCGCGTCGCGGACATCCTCGACCGGGTCGCGAGCCGGGTGAACGAGCGGGTGGCGGACCGGCTGGACCGGAATTTGCGCAAGCACCTCGGTCATTGACGCCCGTGAATATGCGGGCGGCGCATGCGGTCGTTGCACGGTGGACGATCGATCACGTGTGAGAACGCCCGGGCTTCGGCACGCAGTGCATAGGCGCGCGCACAGCGGGTAGGGCTTGCTGCATCGTCTCTTGGAGGGCGCTGTGGGACTTCCCCGGCGCCCGGCACGCTCGCGAAGCCGTCGTCAGGAGTAGACCGTGCTGCAACCGCCGCATCAGTCCCTGCAGGTAGCTGCCGTTCCGGCCCAGCGGGCGCCCGTGCGGGACAGGGATCAGGAAGCGCCATGGCACACGGAGGCGGTGTGCAGGCGTGACGAGGCCGGCCTGTTCTTCGCCCCCTCCAAGGAGCCCACCGCCTCGCGGCTCTCCCGCGAGGAGGCGGCCAAGCGGGTCTGCGCGCGCTGCCCGGTCATGGTCGAGTGCCGCGAACACGCGCTGCTGCAGCCCGAGCCGTACGGCGTCTGGGGCGGCCTGACCGCCGCCGAGCGCCGCGTCGTGCTCGCCAGGCGCCGCCGCCGCGACCTGGAGCTCAAGAAGGCGGCCCGCGGCACGATAGCCGCGGCCGGCTGACCCTCCGGCCGGGAGATCCGGCCCCCGCCCGGCGGGGCCGGGGCCGGGGTCGGGCCTCTCGCCCCTCGGCGCGGGTCCGGGCCGGGCCGCTGGTCCTCGGTGCGAGTCCGGGCCGCTCACCCCTCGGCGCGGGGTCCGCGGGTTCACGTCCCCGGGCCGGCCGGCAAGCCGGTGCTCATACGGAAAAGGGGCGCCCCTCCGCACAAGGGGCGCCCCTTTCGCGCCCTGTGGGCGCCCGGCCGGCAGGGCCGACGGTCCTACTTGGCGCGGTCGAAGTCGATCGCGCTGTACGCGCGCAGCTTGCTCAGCCGGTGCTCCGACCGGATCTGGCGGACCGTGCCCGACTTGGAGCGCATCACGATCGACTCGGTCGTCGCGGTCTCGGAGCGGTAGCGCACCCCGCGCAGCAGCTCGCCATCGGTGATGCCGGTCGCGACGAAGAAGACGTTCTCGCCGGAGACCAGGTCGTTCGTGGTCAGGACGCGGTCGAGGTCGTGCCCGGCGTCGATCGCCCGCTGCCGCTCCTCGTCGTCCTTCGGCCACAGCTTGCCCTGGATGGTGCCGCCGAGGCACTTGACGGCGCAGGCCGAGATGATGCCCTCGGGCGTGCCGCCGATGCCGAGCAGCAGGTCGATGCCGGTGCCCTCGCGCAGCGCGAGGATGGAGCCGGCGACGTCGCCGTCGGAGATCAGCTTGATGCGCGCGCCGGTCTCCCGGATCTCCTTGATGATCCCGTCGTGGCGCGGCCGGTCGAGGATGACGACCGTGACGTCCTCGGGCGTGACCCGCTTGGCCTTGGCGACCCGGCGGATGTTCACCTCCACGGACGCGTTGATGTCGACGAAGTCGGCGGCCTCGGGGCCGGTGACCAGCTTGTCCATGTAGAAGACCGCGGACGGGTCGAACATGGTGCCGCGGTCGGCGGCGGCGAGCACGGCGATCGCGTTCGTCATGCCCTTGGCGGTGAGCGTGGTCCCGTCGATCGGGTCGACGGCGATGTCGCACTCGGGGCCGGTCCCGTCGCCGACGCGCTCCCCGTTGAAGAGCATGGGGGCCTCGTCCTTCTCCCCCTCGCCGATGACGACGACGCCGTTCATCGAGACGGTGGAGACGAGGGTGCGCATGGCCCGGACGGCGGCGCCGTCGGCACCGTTCTTGTCGCCGCGGCCGACCCAGCGGCCGGCCGCCATCGCGGCGGCCTCGGTGACCCGGACGAGTTCGAGGGCGAGGTTGCGGTCGGGGGCTTCCGACGGGACCTCGAGTTCGGAGGGCAGATGATGCTCGGTCATCGACACGCACCTTTCTGATACGACGACGGCCGGATGAGGGTGTGCCCCGACTCTATCGCCAGGCTTACAAAATGAGCAGGGGGCCCCACGGATGAGCAGGACGGGGCACCTGCGACGATAGGCGTGTGGCAGGTATGAAAGGCAAGCAGTCGGTACGGGACATGATTCTTTCCCTGGGCCTCATCGGGCTCATGGCGGGTGTCATCTACATCTTCATTCCGCATGACGACTCCGCGCCCGATATCAAGCGTGTCGACTACGAGGTCGAGCTGCTGACGGCTCGCCGCGCGGCGAGTTATCCCGTGGCGGCGCCCGAGGGTCTGCCCTCGGCGTGGAAGGCGACCTCGGTGCGCTACGACGGCAGCGAGTTCGACGCCTGGCATCTGGGCTTCCAGGCCCCCGACGGTCAGTACGTGGCGGTGGAGCAGTCGACTCAGCGGTCGGCCGTGTTCATCGACGAGGCGAGCCAGGGCGCGCGGCCGATGAAGGCCACCCAGCGCATCGGCGACCGGACCTGGCAGCGCTACGAGGGCGACCACTACGACGCCCTCGTCCTGGAGGGCGAGGGCTCCACGACGGTGGTGACCGGCACCGGCTCGTTCGACGCGCTGGCGAAGATGGCGGAGGCCCTGAAGACCTCGTAGGACCCGTACGGCACCGCCCGTGAGACACGGGAAGGGCCCCCGGCGCTGTCGCCGGGGGCCCTTCCCGTTCGTTCGTTCCGTCGGTCAGACGGTCGTGATGACCTGGTCGGCCTCCAGGCGCGGGGAGCGCGGGAACCAGGCGTCCTCGCCCGGCCTGCCGATGTTGACGATCATCAGCGGGGTGTGGTCGTCGTCCAGGAACTCCTTCTGGACGCCGGCGAGGTCGGCTCCGGTCATCGGGCCCGCGGCGAGACCGGCGGCACGGACGCCGATGATGAAGTACGCGGCCTGGAGGGCGGCGTTCATCGCGGCGGAACCCTCACGGACCGGGCGCTCGGAGAAGAACATGTCCTTGGCGGCGGGGAAGTGGGGGAGGAGCGCCGGCAGCTCCTCGTGGAACTCGTTGTCCGCGGAGAGGATCGCGACCAGCGGGGCGGCGGCGGTCTTCGCCCGGTTGCCCTCGGCGAGGTGCTGCACCAGGCGCTCGCGGGCCTCGGGGGAGCGGACCAGGGTGATGCGCAGCGGCGACTGGTTGAAGGCGGTCGGGCCGAACTTGACCAGGTCGTAGATCGCCTGCACCTGCTCGTCGGTCACCGGCTCGTCGGTGAAGGTGTTCGCGGTGCGGGCCTCGCGGAACAGCAGGTCCTGAGCGGTGGGGTCGAGGACGAGAGACATGGAGAACCTTCTCGGTACGTGCGGTGGATCCGGGAGGATCTGTTGGCGTCTGCGACAGTACGCCGAAGAGGTTTAAAGTTCAACCAAAAGCGGGGTGTGGTGATCCGCTTCACAGGCCGCAGGGTCGAAAAAGCGGGGCCCGCGTGTCGCGGGCCCCGCCGGAGCTGCTCGGGAAGAACGTCGATCGGAGCCGGAGCCGGAGCCGGAGCCGGAATCGCTCGTCACATGACGAGCGGACGGGTCCGGAACCGCCCGTCACTGCGAGCCGGAGCCCGTGGCCTCTTCCTCTTCCCGGGAGTCCTCGGCCAGCGCCGCGTCCAGGCGGGCCCGAGCGCCCTCCAGCCAGCGCCGGCACACCTTGGCCAGCTCCTCGCCGCGCTCCCAGAGCGCCAGGGACTCCTCCAGGGTCGTACCGCCCGCCTCCAGACGGCGTACGACCTCGATCAGCTCGTCCCGTGCCTGCTCGTACCCGAGCGCCTCGTCCACCTTGCTGGTCATGCGCCCACCCTATGCATCGACTCGAACCGTGAATTCACCCTCGGCGACCCGCGCCCGCAGCGGCTCGTCCGCCGCCACCTCGGCCGGGTCCCGGACCACATGACCGTCGGCCCTCTGCAGCACCGCGTACCCCCGCCGGAGGGTGGCGGCGGGGGAGAGGGCCACCACGCGCGCGTGGGTGTGCGTCAGCTCCGAGTCCGCGCGGTCCAGCAGATGCCCCAGACTGCGCCGGCCCCGGTCGAGCAGGGCGGCGACCTGGTCCGCCCGCTCGTCGACCATCCGGTACGGATCCTCCAGCGAGGGCCGGGCCAGCGCCTGCGCGAGGCCCCGCTCCTCGCGGTCGACGAACGCCCCCACACAGCGCCGCGCGCGCTCCCGCAGGAGCCGCACCCGCTCGTACTCCTCCCCGACGTCCGGCACGACCTTCTTGGCGGCGTCCGTCGGCGTGGAGGCCCGCAGGTCGGCCACGAGGTCGAGCAGCGGACTGTCCGGCTCGTGCCCGATCGCCGACACGACCGGGGTCCGGCAGGCGGCGACCGCGCGGACGAGCTGCTCGTCGGAGAACGGCAGCAGGTCCTCCACGCTGCCTCCGCCGCGCGCCACGACGATCACGTCGACCTCGTCGAGCGCGTCCAGCTCCTTGACCGCCTGTACGACCTGCGGCACGGCGTGCACGCCCTGCACGGCGACGTTGCGCACCTCGAAGCGGACGGCGGGCCAGCGGCGCCGCGCGTTCTCCAGCACGTCACGCTCGGCCGCCGACGCGCGCCCGCACACCAGCCCGACGAGCTGCGGCAGGAAAGGCAGCGGCTTCTTGCGCCCGGGCGCGAACAGCCCCTCGGCCGTCAGCGACTTCTTGAGCTGTTCGAGGCGGGCGAGGAGCTCCCCCACGCCCACCGGCTTGATCTCGGCGGCCCGCAGGGAGAGCTGCCCGCGCGGCGCGTACCACTCCGGTTTGGCGTGGACGACCACCCGGGCGCCCTCGCTCACGACGTCGGCGACCGAGTCGAAGACCTGCCGGTAACAGGTCACGCTCACCGAGACGTCGTACGACGGGTCGCGCAGCGTCAGGAAGACGACGCCCGCGCCGGGGCGCCGCGACAACTGGGTGATCTGCCCCTCGACCCACACCGCGCCGAGCCGGTCGATCCATCCCCCGATGAGCCGTGACACCTCGCCGACGGGCAGCGGAGCGTCCGCGGACGTGTTGAGAGCCATGCGCCGAGCGTAGTGGCCGCCACCGACAACACCGGCGAGCCCGTGCGCCCCGGTGAGCGGCCACGTCGCCGAGGAGGCGATCCCCGGGCCCGCCGGGCGCGGCCTTACGATGGTGGGCATGACCGCTTCGCCTGCCCGTCGTGTCCTGCTCGCCGCCCCCCGTGGCTACTGCGCGGGCGTGGACCGCGCCGTGATCGCCGTCGAGAAGGCCCTCGAGCAGTACGGGGCTCCGATCTACGTCCGTCACGAGATCGTCCACAACAAGTACGTCGTGCAGACGCTGGAGAAGAAGGGCGCCATCTTCGTCGAGCAGACGGCCGAGGTCCCCGAGGGGTCCATCGTCATGTTCTCGGCGCACGGCGTCTCCCCCGTGGTCCACGAGGAGGCCGCGGCCGGCAAGCTCGCCACCATCGACGCGACCTGCCCGCTGGTCACCAAGGTCCACAAGGAAGCCGTCCGCTTCGCGAACGAGGACTTCGACATCCTCCTCATCGGGCACGAGGGCCACGAGGAGGTCATCGGCACCTCCGGGGAGGCCCCCGACCACATCACGCTGGTCGACGGCCCCGACGACGTCGACAAGGTCGAGGTCCGCGACCCCTCCAAGGTCGTGTGGCTCTCCCAGACCACCCTCTCGGTCGACGAGACCATGGAGACGGTCGACGCCCTGAAGGAGAAGTTCCCCCTCCTCATCTCCCCGCCGAGCGACGACATCTGCTACGCCACGCAGAACCGTCAGCTGGCCGTGAAGCAGATGGGCGCGGAGGCCGAGCTGGTCATCGTGGTCGGGTCGCGCAACTCCTCCAACTCGGTCCGGCTGGTCGAGGTCGCCAAGCTGGCCGGTGCCCGCGCCGCGTACCTGGTGGACTTCGCCGAGGAGATCGACGAGGCCTGGCTGGAGGGTGTGAGCACGGTCGGCGTCACCTCCGGCGCCTCCGTCCCCGAGATCCTCGTCGAGCAGGTCCTGGAGTTCCTGTCCGGGCGCGGCTTCGAGGACGTGGAGATCGTCAAGGCCGCCGAGGAGTCCATCACCTTCTCGCTCCCCAAGGAGCTGCGCCGCGACCTGCGCGCCGAGGCCGCCGCGCTGGTGGCGGCGCGCACCGGCGGTCCCTCCGGGGAGTGACGGTCAGCCGTACGTCGTAACGTAGGGCCATGAAGATCTTCGGTGTGGACATTGGCGGATCCGGGATCAAGGGCGCTCCGGTGGACCTTGACCGCGGGGACCTCGCGGAGGAGCGCTGCAAGGTGCTCACCCCGCAGCCCGCGACGCCCGACGCGGTGGCCGACGGCGTGAAGGACGTCATCGACCACTTCGGCTGGACCGGTCCGGTGGGCATCACGTTCCCCGGTGTGGTGACCGGCGGTTCCACCATCCGTACGGCGGCCAACGTCGACAAGTCCTGGATCGACGTCGACGCGGGCTCCCTGCTCGGGGAGCGGCTGGGCGGTCTTCCGGTGACCGTGCTGAACGACGCGGACGCGGCGGGTGTCGCGGAGATGGAGTTCGGCGCGGGCAAGGGCCGCCGGGGTACGGTCATCCTGCTCACCTTCGGCACCGGCATCGGCAGCGCCGTCTTCACCGACGGCGAACTGGTCCCGAACACCGAGCTGGGGCACCTGGAGCTGAGGGGCCACGACGCCGAGAAGAAGGCCTCCACCAAGGCCAAGGATGACAACGGACTGACCTGGGAACACTGGTCGCGCCGCGTCACCAGGTACCTCGCCCACGTCGAGATGCTCTTCTCCCCGGAGCTCTTCATCATCGGCGGCGGCGTCAGCCGCAAGGCCGACAAGTTCCTGCCGCTGATCCAGGGCGTCAAGGCGGAGATCGTCCCCGCGCAGCTCCAGAACAACGCCGGGATCGTCGGCGCGGCGATGCGGGCGGCGCAGACCGGCCGATAGCGGCAAGGGCGCCCGCGAGGGCCCGCGCCGGTACGGGGCCCTCATCGGGTACGGGGGCCCGCGTCAGGCGAGAGGGCCCGGTGGGCCGGGTCGGCGGGCCTGTCCGCCGGGCTGCGCACCGCGGGCCCGGTCGTGCCGCCGGGCGGCACGGCGGCGGGACAGCAGACGGATCCGGCGGACGGCCACGACGAGGACCGCGGCCAGCGTCCCCCCGTACAGCCAGCCCGCCTGCAGGGCGAGGGCGGTGACCAGGCCCATGAGGTAGCCGCCGAAGCCGCCTCCGCCGTCCTCGGTGATCGGCGGCAGCCCGCAGACGAAGGCGATCGGCACGACCACGGGGGCCGTCACCAGGTCGCCGGGCCGCACCCACAGCGCGGTCAGCACGCACACCGGCAGGAACAGCACCCCGTACACCGTCGCCGAGCCGTCGAACAGCAGCAGGTCGAGGCAGGCCAGCGCGAACATCGACGCGCCGCAGAACAGACCGCCGCCGAGCCCGGTCAGCCGGGGACGCGACGGCCGGCGTTCCCGCCGGACGCCCGCGGGCGCGGGCCGCCGTGCCGCCGGGCCGTCCCGCCGGACACCGCCGCCCGCGGCCCGCCCGGCCTGTGCCGGAACAGCTGCCCCGCGTCGCGGTCTGTACTGAGGGGGACGCGTCCTGTGTTGCTCCACCGGACCAACTTAGGTCGTTTTATGTGCGGAATGGTCCATCGGACACGCCGGAGACCGGCCGAAAGCCGGGTCGTGGAACGGGCTTGGCCATGCGTTCGATACCTCGCGGGCGGGAACCGGGCCACGCCGTAGACTGGTGGATCGGCCCGCTCTTCTGGAGGGCCCTTCGCCCATCCTCTCGTACGGGAAGTCGCAACGTGTCGCTCACGATCGGAATCGTCGGTCTGCCCAACGTCGGCAAGTCGACCCTGTTCAACGCCCTGACCAAGAACGACGTGCTCGCGGCCAACTACCCGTTCGCCACGATCGAGCCGAACGTCGGCGTGGTCGGCGTCCCCGACCCCCGTCTCACCAAGCTGGCCGAGATCTTCTCCTCGCAGAAGATCCTCCCGGCGACCGTCGACTTCGTGGACATCGCCGGCATCGTGCGCGGCGCGAGCGAGGGCGAGGGCCTGGGCAACAAGTTCCTCGCCAACATCCGTGAGTCGGACGCGATCTGCCAGGTCATCCGTGCGTTCAAGGACGAGAACGTCGTGCACGTCGACGGCAAGGTCTCGCCGAAGGACGACATCGAGACGATCAACACCGAGCTGATCCTCGCCGACCTCCAGACGATCGAGAAGGTCCTGCCGCGCCTCCAGAAGGAGTCGCGCATCAAGAAGGACGTCGCGCCCAAGGTCGCGGCGGTCGAGGCGGCCAAGGAGATCCTGGAGAAGGGCGACACGCTGTTCTCCGCGGGCATCGTCCAGGGCTCCGGGAACGAGGAGCTGCTGCACGACCTGCACCTGCTCACGACCAAGCCGTTCCTGTACGTCTTCAACGTGGACGAGGACGAGCTGGTCGACGAGGACTTCAAGAACGAGCAGCGCGCGCTCGTCGCCCCGGCCGAGGCGATCTTCCTCAACGCCAAGCTGGAGCAGGACCTCGCCGAGCTGGACGAGGAGGACGCCCTGGAGCTGCTGGAGTCGGTGGGCGCCGAGGAGCCGGGCCTGGCCACCCTCGCCCGCGTCGGCTTCGACACCCTCGGCCTGCAGACCTACCTGACGGCCGGTCCCAAGGAATCCCGGGCCTGGACCATCAAGAAGGGCGCCACCGCCCCCGAGGCCGCCGGTGTCATCCACACCGACTTCCAGAAGGGCTTCATCAAGGCCGAGGTCATCTCCTTCGCCGACCTGGTCGAGACCGGCTCGGTCGCCGAGGCCCGCGCCAAGGGCAAGGCCCGCATGGAGGGCAAGGAGTACGTCATGCAGGACGGGGACGTGGTGGAGTTCCGCTTCAACGTGTAGTGGCTGACGAAACGCCACGTTGCCGATCTGGCAAACGTGCAGGTCAGAGGGGGTCCGACTCTTCGGGGTCGGGCCCTTGGTTTTTTTCCCGTGCTGGGATGGCTGACTCCTCGTCACCTGTCATCACCCCTGCTCATCCCGACCGTGCTGGGATCGTGCCGGGATGGGGCGAGAAGCCCGTGCCGGGTTGCGGGCAGGTCTCCGAGCCGGTTCGTCAGTGGGCGCGCCAGGTCTTCGACGAGGTGTTCGCCGAGGAGGCCGAGTGGCCCGCTGCAGGCTGAGCCACGAGGGGACGCTGGTCCTCGACAGAGAGGGACTCTCGAAGCTGCTCGACGACGACGAGCAGGTGGTGGCTCTGATTCGCTGAGGCGCGCTCGCGCGGCATGGGGGTCGCGATCAGTGCGCTCACCGTCATCGAAGCTGTCCACGCTCGAACGAACAGATCTCGCCTGAACTGGGTGCTGTCCGGACTGCGTGTGGTCCTGGTGGGCGACGAGGAGGTGAGAGCGGCTTCGAAGCTGCTGATGAATGCCGGACCGCACGGGCACAAGTGCGCGATCGACGCGGCGGTCGCCGAGGCCGCGCTGCGACAGCACCGCCCCGTGGTCATGCTGACTTCCGATATCGACGACGCCGACGACATGGTCAAGCTCTGCGGCGATCGGGTCCGGCTCGTGGCGGTGTGATGTCCCCTGGTTTGCTGCCGACCGGGCGGACCGGCTGCTGCGCGAGGGCCTCGTGCGCCCGACTGGCCGGCGACAACCGCGGCCGCGGAGTCCCTCCGACGGCTGTGCACTTGTGTCAGCTGCGCGCCTTGGCCTTGATGAGCTGCTGGGTGAGCTCTGCCGCGCTGGACGGCAGCCCTTTCGTGCGCTGCCCGTACTGGGGGTGTGCCTGGTCGAGGGCCGGGACGGTGCTGGTGGCGCGGTCGGCGGGTGCGCGTTCGATCACCGTGGTGCCGGTTTCCGTTTCGAGTACGGGGGCGTATCCGGCTTTGCGCAGCGCGCTGAGTGTCGTCTCCGGCGGGGCCGTGGAGATGGCCACGGTAGGTGCGATGCGTCGCAGTGCGAGTGCGGCGAGGCTCTTGGCCCGGGTGATCTCGGTGATCAGCACGGTGTCGTCGGAGCGGATGCAGCAGGCGCTGCGTACGACGCGGAGCCGGCCGTGGGTACGTGCCGTGTCCTTGATCGTGTAGGTGAGCGGCTGGGGCAGCCGGGTGCCGTTCGCGCACACGGCCTGGAGGCGTTCGAGGATGTCGTCGGCACTCCATCCGGTGTCGAGGGCGCGGCGCAGCGAGGCGGGGGTGATGCGCCAGACCACGGCATGACCCTCGGATTCGATGTCGCCGACATCGGTGAGGAGTTCGGCCAGTTCGGTGGCGGGCGCCCCGGTGACGGTCGCGGTGGAATCGGCCTGGAAGCGGGCGGTGGTGCTGGGCGCGGGCAGCGTCGCGCGCAGGCTGTCGCGGAGGCCGGCCGCGGCCGCGGCCAGGTGGGGATGTCCGGCCAGGTCCGCGCCGACGGCCGCGGCGCCGGTCCCTTCGCCCGCGGGGTCGGCGTGCGCACCGGGGACGGCCGGGTAGTGCCGGTGGGCTCCCGCTTCGAGGAGCGCGTGTACGGCGCGGCCCGCGTCGGTGAGTGCTCCGTGCGCGACGAGGCCGAGCAGTTCGGCCTCGTCGAGGGTGGCGCGCAGCCGCTGCAGGAGGACATCGGTGCCGTCGTGGTCGTCTCCGGTGTCGTCGTGTGCGAGGTGGTCGAGGTCGAGACCCGCGAGCAGGTCACCGGCGTCGTAGGGGCGGTCCGCGTCCGGTGCGTCGGGCTCGGCCGGCGCTGTCATGAGGTCGTACAGAGCGGGCTGGAACCAGGCCGCGCGCTCAAGCAGCGCACACCGTGCCTCCTCCGTGGCCAGGGTCCCGTGTCCGTCGGGCAGCGAGGCGAGGGCGGCGAGCAGGCCGCGGCGCAGCGGTACCGCGTATCCGTCGCTCGGGGCGATGAGGGCGACGGGCGGTTCATCCGCGTCCGGCCAGCAGGTCAGCACCTCCGGGACCACCGCCCAGGCGGCCACCAGGGGCAGCAGTTTCCCGGCCGGTGCGGCGCGTGCCCAGGTGTCGTACGCGTGCGTGGGCAGCAGTCGTGCGGACGGTTTCGTGCGGGATGTGGTGCGGCGGCCTCGGCCGCGTGCCGCGGGTGCTTCCTCGTCCGCCTCGGGGGCGGCGAGGCCCGCGTTCACCGCGAGGTCGAGCCAGAGCCTGGTGTCGGCCTCGCTCGCGCCCGCCGCCTTCGCCAGGCGCCGCGTCTCCCGTACGGCGATACCGCCGGTCTTGCGGATGGCGACGGGGGCTGTCGCCAGTTCCCGCAGGACGAGTTCGGCGCGCCACGCGGCGGCCCCGGCGGCTGTGCCGCCCTCGTCCTGCCAGGACGAGGGCAGCGCCCGTGTCGCGGTCAGAGGCGGCGGAGTGGTCCGCATGGTGGGCGAGGGCTGTGGACCGCGCAGGGCGCGTCCCACTTCGTAGCAGAGTTCGACGAGGTCGGGGCCGACGGGTACGACCATGCCGCGCGCGGCGAGCCAGTCCGTGCCCGCATCGCCGCTGCCGCCGTCACGGAAGGTGAATTTGTCGCCGGGGTGCCACTGCCGGGTTCTGCCGTAGGCGTTCGAGGCGATACCCGTGGCGTCCATTGCCTCGTATCGTGAGACGAAGCAGTGGGTGTGCATCAGGGGCGGTCCCGGCACGAGGCGTTCCAGGAGGTCGTGCGCCTCCTGGGGGGCCTGCTCGACCAAGGCGCGGACCCGCCCCGGATCACCCAGAACGTCGGTGATGCCTTCCTGCGCGGCGCCGCGTGAGAGTTTGTCGCCGAGGCCGAGGGCGGCCGCGATGCGCCGTACCTCGGGTGCGTTGAAGGCGCCGGTGAGCAGTTCGTCCACGCGACGCCCGTGGACCTGGCCCGCGGCGAGCCGGTGTACGCGTGCGGGCACCGCGAGTTGCCCGTCCGGGGCGGGCAGCAGCAGGGCATGCTCTCGCAGCCGCGCGAGCCCCGACCTCGCCCAGGAACGCGAAGTCCCGCCCATCTGAAGCCAGTTGAGCAGGTCGCTCTCGGGGACGAGCCGGTCGTACGGATCGATGACGCCGTTTCGCTCATCGCCGTCGCCGAAAGGCGGATAGGTGTTCATCGGCACATGGGTGTTCTGCGCGGGCGATCTGCGGGGCGGCCCGTACCGTTCTATGGCGCGCGTGCCGACGGCCTCGAGCAGATCCCAGTGGGCCGCATCGAGGGACAGCATCCCGGCCGCAACCGACGGATCGGTGAGCAGATGCGCGGCGAGTACGCCGAAGCCGGTGATCCTCTCGTAGCCCGCGGCGCGCGGCAGCTCGCGCTCCTCCAGCACGGTCGTCAGCCGCTCGGGCGCAAGCCCTGCCAGCCATTGCTCAAGGGCGGCGACAGAGGAAATCCCAGAACTGCGAGACATCCGGCGAGCCTAGCGGCAGCCGCGTCGGTCTGCGCATGTGGGAGGTGGAGGGCGGGGTGGGTCGGTAAGCTGTCGGATTTCACTGATTGCGCTCGTCACGCCGGATCTCGGCCTGAGGGCTTTCGAGTGCTCGGGTGGGTTTCCCGCAGCTGTGAACGCCTGGGCGCAGAGGGCTCGAACGTCCTCTCACCGGCTCTTGGCCGCCTCGCGTTCCTGGTACTCGCGTGGGGAGAGTCCGTGGAAGCGGGAGAAGGCGGCGCTGAACGTGGGGAGGTGGGCGTACCCGATCCGGCGCGCGACGGTGCTGGGCGGGGCGCCCCCGGCGAGCAGGTCGCGGGCGATGCGCATGCGGGCGGCGTAGCGCCAGCGGCCGAGTGTCATGCCCGTCTCGTCGCGGAAGGCGCGGTGGATCTCGGCGCGGATATCGGCATCCGGCGTTCCGCCGGCCTCGACACCATGTGCCCCGCCGGGCTCGCCGATGCGGCGCAGGCACTCCATCGCGACAGCACGCGCGCGTGGATCGGTGGGCATCGGCACCGACAGCGCTCGCTGCGCGGCGACCTGTTCCGCGAACAGGTCGAGGATGTGGCGAGGGTCGTGGTCGTCGGGGCGCAGAGCGGACCGGGCGCTGATCGAGCAGAACATCAAGTAGTCGTCCCACGCGGGCGAGAAGCGCACCTGCAGCGGCGCGGTCAGGTGGAGGTCGGCGGTGCTCGCGTTGCCCAGCGGCAGGGAGACGGAGTTCTCGCGGAGGCCGGTGACATGCTCCAGCTCTGCCGGGATCCAGGTCGCCACCCCTCGCTCCCGCTCGTAGCGCTGGTCGCCGATGTCCAGGTACCCGCTGCCCCGGTACATCCAGCTGAGGACGTGGATGTCGTTGGTGTGTGACGGCGTGCTGGCCGGGGGCAGCATCTCGGGCGCGGCGGGTGTGTCCGTCTCGCGCATCATCCGGATCAGGTCGTCGGTCTGCCGTGCCGCCGCCGCCCGTTGGGTCAGCCCACCGGCGCCGGGCCGGGCGGAGAGCTTCCGGCCGAACTCGTGGGGGGTCAGTCCGAACCGCCCCTTGAAGGCCCGAGTGAGGCCGTTGCGGCTGGCGAAGCCCACCAGGGCAGCCACCTGGTCCACGTCGTAACCGGCGGCGAGGAACTCCACGGCGGCGCCGAGCCGGCAGTGCAGCCGCCACTGCTCGAAGGTGAGGCCGGTGCCGGCGAGGAAGTCACGGCGAAGGGTGCGCGCGCTGGAGAGCACCCGCGATGCCCATCGCTCGACGGTGAGGTCGAGCGACGGGTCGCGCATCAGTTCCTCGGCGACGGCTCTGGCGCCGCGGGCTTGCGGGATCGCGGGCGAGGCGAACCCCTCCGGGCTCGGGTCCTGCCCGAGCGCGGCGGGCGCCGGCGGGCGCGAGCCGGGGCGCCGAAGGAGCTCCGCGATCGCCCCTGGGGAGTATCCATGGCCACTGAACGGAGTGACCTGAAGGTTGAAGAGCTGGATCAACCAGTCCTGCCAGCCGCTGGGAACGTCGAACCGCGTCAGTTCCGGCAACCCCCGGGCGCCGACGCCGGCGTGGGGGCACAGCGGGAAGGCGACCGTGCCCGGTTCGGTGGTGATCGTCCGCCCCGTCCGGCCGTCCGCGGGAATCTCCGCCCGGCCGTCTGCTGGAATCCAGGCGCCTTCGCCGGCCTTGAGGTGGAGCGCCGGCCCGTCGTCGAGGCGCAGGTGCGCCGTGCCGGTGCGCACCCACAGCAGCAGCGGTCGGACGGGCGCGTCCGCCGGACTCCACCGCGCGCCCGGAATCGGCGGAGGGCAGCCGGAACCGGCGGCGAACGATGAGGGCAAGGTCACGCCCCTAACCGTATGTCCTAACCGCACGGCAGTCTGCGCACGCTTTCCGAAGTAAGGTTCCCCTAACCTTACCGGAGTGCGCCCTACCGATGCCGGCGTGCGGCTCCTCCCCTCGAAGCGATGAGAAAGTCCGGTTCTCCGTATGCCCAAGACCTCGCGCCGGCTCACCGTGCACCCGCCGACCCTGCGTGAGGTCGAGGTGGTCCGGATCGTCGACCTCACCCCGGGGATGCGGCGGGTCACGCTGAGCGGCGAACAGCTGCACGCGTTCACCACGGCGGACGGCTTCGCGCGGCCGGCCTTCGAGTCCCAGGGCTTCGACGACGACCTCGGGCTCTACTTTCCCTACCCGGGTCAGAGCGAACCGGTGCTCCCGGTCCAGGGCGAGGCGAAGCTGATCGTGCCCAAGGATCCCCGACCCCTGTCGAGGGCCTACACGGTTCGCCGGTGGGACCCGGAGGCCGACGAGCTGGACGTGGACTTCGTCAAGCACGGGGTGGGCGTGGGAACGACCTGGGCCTACCGCGCCGCGCCGGGTGACCGGATCCACCTCAGCGGCCCGCGCACCTCGAAGACGCTCCCGGCCGGCGCCGACTGGTGGCTCGTGGCGGGCGACGACACCGCACTCCCCGCGATCGGCCGCCTGCTCGACGAGCTTCCGGCCGGAGCCCGGGCGCAGGTGTTCATCGAGATCACCGAGGACGCCCACCGCCAAGAGCTGCGTGAGCCGCCCGGGGTGGACGTGACGTGGCTGGTCCACCCCGGCTCGGCGGCCGGGAACGCGTCGCCGCTCACCGAGGCCGTCCGCGGTACGGAGTGGTGGTCGGGCCAGGCGTTCGTGTGGCTGGCCGGTGAGCACACGGCCGTCCGGGACATCCGCCGGCACCTGGTCGAGGACCGTGGCGTGCCCAAGGAGGACATCGACTTCACCGGATACTGGCGCCGCTCCGCGGTCGTCGCCCTGGAGACCGACGGGGCGGTGCCCGATCCTGAGAGGACGGTCACCCCGTTCCAGAAGCTCCACGACCTGACCGAGCTCGTCGCGCCGATCGCGATCCGTACCGCCGTCGAGCTGGGCGTTCCCGATCTGCTCTCCCGCGGCATGACCAGCGCGGCCGAGCTGGCCGCCAAGGCGGGTGCCGACGAGCGCGCTCTGGGCAAGCTGCTGCGTTATCTGCACACCCTGGACGTGGTGACCGAGACAGAGCCGGGTCGCTACGCCCTGACTCCGGTCGGCGATGTCCTCACGCTCGATTTCATCGCCGACAGGCTCCACTCCGCGGGGGTGGTCGGTCGCGAGTTGCTCGGGCTGTACGGACTTACGGAGTCGGTCCGCACCGGCCGGCCCGCCTACGCCTCGGTCACCGGCCAGACCTTCGCCGAAGTGCGAGCCGAGCAGGGCTACGAGGACCGTCACCTGGAGCGCCTGGCGAAGTTCCAGCCCGCGCTGGCCGGATCGATCGCCACGTCCGATCTGCTCGCCGGAGTCCGGCACCTGGTGATCCACTCCGGTGGCGCGGGCGCGCACGCCCGTGAGTACGTCGCGGCCCACGAGAGCCTGCGCGTGACGATCTGCGCCCTGCCCGCCCAGGCCGACTGGCTGCGCCGCGACCTGCCCGACACGATTCCCGACGAGCGGCAGCGCGCGCGGGTCGGCGTCCTTGAGCAGTCCGTCTTCGAGCCCGGCCCGGCAGCCGATGCCGTGCTCATCAGCCGCGCCTTCAAGACCCTGCCCGACGCCGACGCCGCCCACGCGCTGCGCCGGGCGGCCGAGAACCTCACCCCCGGCGGACGGGTGCTGCTGATCGAGGAGGTCTTCGACACCGACGACCTCGACGAGCACGACGGCGAGGAAGACCTCATCGGGCTCGTCTGCCACGGCTCCGGCCTTCGTACCGCAGCCGAGCTGGACGCCGTCATCGCACGGGCGGGCCTGACGCGCCGGTCGGCGCGGACGGTCGGCCTGGGCACCACCGTCCACGAACTCGTCCGCTCCACCGCTGACTGACCCCTCGACTCATCCCAACCCGCCCCAGCTTCCCCTCAACTCCCCTCCCCCCGGCAAACCCCTCCCCCCGGGGCAGAAGAGAAAGAAAGACCACCATGAGCAGCACCCTGACGACGAGACGCGGCATGGCCGTTGCCGCCGCGCTGATGAGCGCGTCGCTCCTCCTCACCGCCTGCGGCGGCGACGGCACCGGCGACAAGTCCGCCGCCGAGACCAGCGGAGACAAGTCCGCCAAGACCCGCAGCGTCAAGGCCGAGAACGGCACCGTCGAGATTCCCGCCGCCCCCCGGCGGATCGTCACGATCGGCAACACGAACCTCCCCTTCATCGACCTCGGCGGCAAGCCGGTGGGCGTCACCGAGGTGTCCGACTCCGACCTCGCCGTACTGCCGAAGGAACAGAAGGCCGCGTACGAGGCGGCCGAGGTCGTCGGCAGCAGCGGTGGTGACGTGGACCTCGAGAAGCTCGCCGCCCTCAAGCCGGACCTCATCCTCGTCCAGTTCCACTCGAACGACTGGGACAAGGTCGGCAAGCGACTTGAGTCGATCGCCCCGACGGTGCTCTGGGGGCTCGACACCGAGTGGAAGGAATTCGCCGGCGAGATCGCCACGGCCGGCAACGTCACGGACGAACTCGGCAGGCAGAAGGCGGAGTTCGAGAAGAAGGTCGCCAAGATCAAGGAGACCTACGGCAAGACCGTCGACGACACCAAGTTCGTCGACGTCTCCCGCGGGGACTGGAGCGATCCCGGAACGTTCTACATCGCTGACATCGGCTGCTCCGAGATCGCCCGGGACGACATCGGCCTCGACCTGCCCGAGGCGCCCGAGGGCAAGGACCCCCTGGCGTACGAGTCCCTGCCGTTCGAGCAGATCACCGGGCTCTCCAAGTACGACGTGATCACCTACCCCGTCGATGCCGAAGGCCGGCCGACCGAGCCCTTCGTGCCGGTGACCAAGACCAACACCTGGAAGGCGCTGCCCACCGTGACCTCCGGCCGCGCGCTCGGAGTCTTCTGCCCCGGCAACAACTCCTACGGGCCCGTCCTGCAGTACCTGGACTCGCTCGACAGCGCTCTGGCGACTCTCGCCGGCAAGCTGTGACGACCCTCGCCCTGCGGCAGCGCGGTCGGGACACCGAGATGGTGCCCCGACCGCGCCGGCGTCTGCTCGGCCTGGTCCTCGCGCTGGTGGTGCTGACGACCCTGCTGATGCTGAGTGTCATGATCGGGTCCACGGCGATCGCGCCGTCCGTGGTGTGGGACGCACTGTTCAACCCGTCCGCCCACCCTGATCAGTTCGCGATCCGCGACTTCCGGCTGCCGCGCACGATCGTGGGGCTGGCCGTCGGCGTCGCACTCGGTCTGTCGGGCGCGTTGATCCAGGCGCTCATCCGCAATCCCCTGGCCGATCCGGGTGTTCTCGGGGTCCACGCCGGCTCGTCCTTCGCGGTGACGGTCGCTGTGGGCCTGCTCGGCGTCCGCGACGCCCAGGGCTACATGTGGTTCGCGTTCGCGGGGGCACTGATCGTCACGCTCCTGGTGCTCGCCCTCGGGTCGACACGGAAGGGCTCCTCGCCGGTGGTCATGGTGCTCGCCGGGGTCTGCGTCGGCGCCGTGCTCGGCGGCGCCAGGGAGGCGCTCCAGCTGACCAACCCGGACGCCTTCGACGCGATGAGGTACTGGAACGCCGGGTCGATCACGGGTCGCCCGCTCGACGTCCTGTGGCCGATCCTGCCGTTCTTCGCGGTGGCACTCCTCCTGGCCTTCGCGGTGTCGGGCCCGCTCAACGCGCTGGCTCTGGGCGACGAGCTGGCCCTCGCCCAAGGGGTCCGGCTGGCACGCACCCGTGTGCTCGCGGTGATCGCACTCACCTTCCTCGCCGGTGGCGCCACCGCGATAGCGGGACCCATCGGATTCGTCGGACTCATGGTGCCGCACGTGGCCCGCTGGATCGTCGGCCCGGACCAACGCTGGATCTTCGCGTACAGCGTCCTGCTCGCCCCGAGCCTGCTGCTGGTCTCCGACATCCTTGGCCGCGTCGTGATGCGCCCCGGCGAGATCCCCGTGGGGATCGTCACCGCCTTCGTCGGTGCTCCCGTCCTCGTCGTGCTGGTGCGGCGGAGGAAGGCGAGCGGGCTGTGAACACGAACACGCGCCTTTTGCGGGCGGAGGAAGGCGAGCGGACCGTGAAGCCGAACGCGCACCTCCCACGGGTGGACTTCGGGCGGCGGGCGCTGGTGCTGCGGCGCGGGCGGATCGCTGTCCGGCTCCAGTGGCGCTCGGTCGTCGTCTGTACGGTGCTCGCGGTCGCGGGCGCCGGTATGGCGGTGCTCGCGCTGATGACCGGCTCGTACGCGCTGGGTCCCGGGCAGGTGCTCTCCGCACTGACCGGCCAGGAGACCGGCTTCGTCCAGGAGATCGTGGTCGAGTGGCGGCTGCCCCGGGTGGCCGCGGCGCTGGTGTTCGGCGCGGCTCTGGGCGTGAGCGGGGCGGTCTTCCAGTCGCTGTTGCGCAACCCTCTCGCCGACCCCGGCATCATGGGGTTCACCCAAGGCTCCTACACCGGCGCGCTGATCGTGATCCTGGTCGTCGACGGCACCTACACGCAGCTGGCCGGCGGGGCGCTGCTCGGCGGGATGGCCACCGCCGTGGCCGTATACGTGCTCGCCTACCGGCGAGGGGTGAAGGGGTTCCGGCTGATCGTCGTCGGCATTGCCGCATCGGCGATGCTCGATTCGCTCAACACATGGCTGATCCTCAAGGCCGACCTGGACCAGGCGATGTCCGCAGCCGCGTGGGGTGCCGGGTCGCTCAACGGCGTGTCCTGGAACCAGGTCCTCGTCGGCGGCGCCTGCATCGCCGTACTCCTGCTGCTGGCCGGGATGTTGAGCCGGTCGCTGCGGCAGATGCAGCTGGGCGACGAAGTGGCAGCCTCGCAAGGAGTACGGGTCTCGCCCGCACGCCTGGGCCTGATCCTGGTGGGAGTGGCGCTGACGGCGACGGTCACGGCCGCGTCGGGGCCGATCTTGTTCGTCTCCCTGGTCGCCCCGCAGATCGGACGCCGGCTCGCCCGCAGCGCGGGGATCACCCTCGTCCCCGCCGCTTTCGTCGGTGCGCTGCTGTGCCTGGCGTCGGACTACCTCGCCCAGCATGTCGCCCCCACCCCGCTGCCGGTCGGCATCATCACCGTCGTGCTCGGCGGCGGCTACCTCGGACACCTGCTGTTCACCGAAGCAAGGAGACGCCTGTGAGCGCGACCCCGCCCGGCACCGCGCGCCTGAGAGTGGAGTCGGCGACAGTCGGCTACGACGAGCGGGTCATCGCCGAGCACCTATCGGTGGCGATCCCCGACGAGTCGTTCACGGTCGTCGTCGGCCCGAACGCGTGCGGCAAGTCGACCCTGCTGCGCGGCCTGTCCCGACTCCTGAAGCCGTCGGCCGGGCAGATCGTCCTCGACGGCGGCGACATCAACTCGTACAGGACCAAAGAGGTGGCGCGGCGGGTAGGACTGCTGCCGCAGAGCTCGATCGCCCCGGACGGGATCACCGTCGCCGACCTGGTGGCCCGCGACCTGGTGGCCCGCGATCCGGTGGCCAGCCGCTCCCAGGTGGTGCTGCTCGGCCGTGAACGAACCCGGCACAGGTCCGCTGACACCACTGATGCAGAGAGCGCGATACATGTCTGATCCGTCTGTCGAGAAGCTGTCGACCGGTGAGTGGAGCCCGGAGAGGTTCAGACGACATCTCCGAGAGACAGGTACACCGCTTGTCGAGCGGGTCCGTGCGGACGAGGTGGAGGTGACGTTCGTCGACGAGCCCCCAGGCGACTCGACGGTCACCCTCTCGGTGGTGATCGGCCCCAGAATCGGCTTCAACCCGGTCGGCACGGAGTTCACCCCGGTGGCGGGGACCCCGTTTCGCGTGCTCACCCTGCGGATGCGTTCCGACCTGCGTTTCTCGTACGTGTTCACGCGACGTGGGCCGACGGGTACGGGAGAGGGCGAGCAGGTCCCGGACCCGTTCAACCCGCCGCCGAGCTTTTCGGAGTGCTCGGTGGAGCGGTTCTCCGGGGCCTCGGTGGCCGTGCTGCCCGACGCGGTGCCGCTGCCCTGGCTCGACCAGGCCGAAGCGCGACCGGCCCCGGCGATGGACTCCGCCGTGTTCGCGAGTGAGTTCCTGGGAAACGAACGCCGCATCTGGGTCTCGATGCCCCCTGGCGAGCTCTCGGACGACAGCGCGCTGCCCTTCGTGATCCACCTGGACGGGACACCGGAGCACAGTGCGCCAAGCGTGCGTGACACCCTGGTCGAGGCGGGACTGATCCGGCCCTGCGCGGTGGTCCTCGTCGACCAGCTCGGACAACAGCGCTACAAGGAGCTGCTCTGCGATCCGGCGTTCTCCCGGATGCTGGTCGAAGAACTGCTGCCGTGGCTCCACCACCGGTATCCGCTCTCGCGCGACCCCGCCGACGTGGCGCTGGCCGGTGAGAGCTTCGGCGGCCTGTGCGCCGGCTGGACGGCGCTGCATCACCCCGGTGCCTTCGGCAACGCCATCCTCCAGTCCCCGTCGTGCGGGTACCACCCCGACCTCACGTGGGGCACCGGAGCCGGCGAACTGCTGCGGCGCAACCCCGTACCGACACTGATCGCCGACTGCCTCGCCGCGGAGAAGGCGCCGGTCCGCTTCTTCCACGACGTCGGTGAGCTGGAGGGATCGAACACCCACAGCCGATGGCTGGACCACGTGCTCACCACGAAGGGCTACGGCACCCTCTACCGGGAATTCGCCGGCGGACACGACTACGCATGGTGGCGGGGGCTCTTCGCCGACGCCCTGCTCTGGTGCTTCCCGTCCAGGAGCAGGGACGGGAGCCCCACGTGAGCAACTCCTCGCGTTTCGCGGGTGCCGACACCGCAGGACTGGGGCGAGGACCTCTGACCCGCCGGCTGCCCGTGCTGCTGCAGGCGCCCCCCGAACCGGTCGAGTCGCCTGCGTTCGAGGCCGGGGCGGGGATCACACCGGGGCGGTTCCTGCTGCGCGCGATCTTCTCGGTCAAGCGGGTCACCGTCCCGGCGATGCTCCTCGCGGTCGTGTGGCAGGTGGGCGAGTCGGCGGTCCCCGTGGTCATGGGTGTCGCCATCGACCGGGCGCTCGCGACCGGGAACGCGTCGCAGCTCGTGCTGTGGCTCGGCGTGCTGATGGCCCTGTACATCGCGTTGACGGTGGCGGCGAAGTTGGCGAACCGGCTGACCTCGTATGCGGTGCAGCTGCTGCAGCACCGGCTGCGGAGCACCCTGTCGACCGCCGTGCTGCACCCGGTCGGCGGCTTGGCCCGCGCGCCGGACGGCGGCGTGGTCTCGGTGATGACCAACGACGTCGCCCGCCTGGCCAACGGGGTGATCCTGCTGATCATGCCCGTCTCCAGGATCGCGGCCATCGGGTTCATCGCCGTGTCGCTGCTGGCGACGCACTGGCTACTGGGGCTCGTGGTGCTGCTGGGAGCTCCTGCCGCGGTGTGGCTGATGGGCGTGCTCGGCGAGCGGCTCTCCCGGGACACCCGTGCGTACCAGGAGCTCCTGGCTTCCACCGTCGGGCGGGCCACGGACCTGGTCGCGGGCTACCGGGTGGTCAAGGGGATACGTGCCGAGGCCGAGGCGACCAGGAGGTACCGGCAGGCGAGCCAGGAGACCCTCGTCGGGGCCAAGCGGAACGCGGGGCTCCTTGGGAGGTTCCTCGTGGGCTCGGGTGTGGTCAGCGGCGTGTTCGTCGCCGCCGTGATGGGGCTGGCGGGCTGGTTCGCCGTGGACGGGCGCCTCAGCATCGGCGAGCTGATCGCCGCCGTCGGCCTCACCCAGGCGCTGCTGCCGCAGATCCAGTCGATCGCGAGCGTCTCCATCCCCAACCTCGCCGGGGCCCGCGCCGCGTCCGCGCGCGTCATCGACGTGCTGCGCGGCACTGGCGGTCAGAGTCCCGGACAGGACGACGCGACACGGGCGGAGGCCGCGCCGCTGCCCGTACTGGAGGTGGCCGCGCCGGCTGCGACGATCCGGGTGGACCCCGGAGAGCTCGTGGGAGTGCGCGCCGACGACCGGACCGCCGCCCGCATCGCGCGGGCGCTCCTCGACCCGTGCGCCTCCGACGAGGTGGAGGTGCGGCTCGACGGGCGTCCGGCACGAGAGCTGACCGCGCACGAATACCGCTCCCGGGTCACGGTCGCCCCGCACCGGGCCACGCTCTTCAGCGGAACGATCCGCGACAACCTCACCGCCGGCTCCGGTGCCGGCGGGGCCGAGCTGGTCGATGCCGCGGTGCGAGCCGCGGCGTGCGACGACTTCGCCGCCGACCTCGACCTCCCGGTCGGCGAGGACGGCAACCGCCTCTCCGGCGGTCAACGCCAGCGGATCGCGCTCGCCCGCGCACTGGCGAGCGAAGCACCGGTACTCGTGCTGCACGACCCGACCACGGCGGTGGACCCGGTCACCGAGCACGCGATCGCGGAGCGTCTTCCCGGCGTCCGCGCGGGCCGCTCGACGCTGCTGATCGCCTCGTCCCCGGTGCTGCTCGGACGCTGCGACCGCGTCGTCGACCTGTTCGAGGACGTGCCCCTGCAAGAAAGGGACGCGCCCTTGCGCGAAGGGAACGCACCCCTGCACGGAAGGACGGTGGGATGAACGTGACATCCGCTACGAACGGGCACGCGCTGCCCGTCGCGGGCGGCCGGGCGACGGCCAGGAAGGTGTGGCGGCTCAGCCGCGGACACCGGCTCCGGCTCACCGCCGTCGGCCTGGTCGGGATCGCCGGCACCGCCGTCGACCTGATCCCGCCGGTGGCGATCGGGTACCTCGTCGACCGGGTGCGGGCGGGCACCGCGGATCCCGGCACCGTGCTGACGGTCACGGGCGTGATGGCGCTCTCGGCCGTCCTCGGTGCCGCAGGCACCGCGGTGACGATCGCGCACGCCACCCGCATCTACCACACCGTCCTCGCCGCGCTGCGCGAACGGCTGGTGAGCCGCGCGATGCTGCTCCCGCAGCACCTCGTCGAGCGCGCCGGTACCGGGGACCTGATATCCCGGTCCAGCGACGACGTCACCGCCGTCGCCGATGCCGCCCCCGCGGTGATCCCCGCGCTCACCGTCACCGCGTTCACCATCGCCGTGTCGCTGGCCGGACTCGCGGCACTGGAGTGGCCCTATGCTGCCGCGTTCGCCGTCGTGCTGCCCGTCTACGCGCTCGCCATGCGGTGGTACCTGCGCATCGGGCCCCGGGTGTACCGGGCCGAGCGTGCAGCGATGAGTGCGCGTGCCCAGCAGATCCTCGAGTCCCAGCGCGGCTACGCCACCGTGCTCGGCTTCGGGCTCGCCGAGCACCGTCATCGCGCCGTGCTGACGGCCTCCTGGGGCGTCGCGGTGCAGTCGATCCGGGCACGCACCGTGCAGAGCATGCTCAACGCCCGGCTCAACCTCGGCGAATGCCTGAGCCTCGCCGCCGTGCTCGTCGTCGGATTCGTCCTCGTCGACCACGGACTTTCCACTGTCGGCGGCGCCACCACCGCCATGCTGCTCGTGCTGCGCCTGCTGGGGCCGGTCAACCAGCTGCTGTTCGTCATCGACACCCTTCAGTCGGCCCTCGCCTCACTGAGCCGCATGATCGGAGTGGTCACGATCCCGACGGTGGAAGCGGCCGGCATGTCGACGACGCCGGCAGGCGCGGCGGAGACAGCCACCGCCGTCCGGCTCCGCGGGGTCGCGTTCCACTACGCCGACGGTCCGCCCGTACTCGACGACATCGACCTCGACATCCCGGCCGGCCAGCACCTCGCGATCGTCGGCCCGTCCGGGGCGGGGAAGACCACGCTCGCCTCCGTGATCGCGGGCGTTCACCGGCCTGATGCCGGGACCGTGACCCGTCCCCGCCGCACCGCGGTGATCACCCAGGAAGTACACGTGTTCGCCGGGACGCTGCGAGAGAACCTCACACTCGCCGCCCCCGACGCCACCGACCGCGACATCCGCGCCGCGCTCGAAACCACCGGCGCAGCCGATCTGCTGGACCTGTCGGCGGATGTCCTCGACACGGTGGTCGGCACCGGCGGACACCCGCTCACCGAGGCACAGGCGCAACAGCTCGCCCTCGCCCGCCTGCTCCTCGCCGACCCCGAACTGGCGATCCTCGACGAAGCCACCGCCGAGGCCGGTTCCGCCCACGCCGAGCGGCTCGACGGCGCCTCGGAGGCGGTCCTCGCCGGCCGGTCCGGCATCGTGATCGCTCACCGGCTCTCCCAAGCCGCTCCGTGCGACCGGATCGTGGTCATGGACGCCGGCCGCGTCATCGAGACCGGTACCCATGACGAACTCCTCACCGCCGGCGGCACATACGCCCGGCTGTGGGCGGTGTGGCAAGCCGGGCAGCACATCGGCGCGAGCAGGTGAGGGTGGCGCCGGACCGTCTTCGGGCAACGCAGCAGCCTGTCAATCCCCGGATTTCGTAGAGACGTTGGTTGTGCGGCCCGGTCTTGGTGATCGGGCCGAGCTCGCGCTTGTTGGATGATCCGTTCGAACTCGACGGGTGGTTGCCCGCCGGCCGCGCTGTGGCGTCGTTTGGTGTTGCAGAAGTCCGCGATCCAGGTGGCGGTCTTCAGCCGCGCCTCGGCGCGGGTGGCGAAGCGGTGTCGGTGGACGTATGCGGCCTTGAGGACCGAGTGGAACGACTCCGCAGCGGCGTTGTCCAGGAGCGAACGTCGGCGGCGTGGTGGCTTGCGGCCCTGCATGCCGAGCTCGGCCATGATGTCGGCGACGGTGTTCTGCGTTGTCCTGCTTGAGCTGGGCATTCTCTCGTCGCAACCGCGCAAGTTCCTCGCTCTCACCCGTCGGACCGGCCATGTCGGCCGCCCGTGCCCTCGACACCCAGGTGGCCAGCGTCGTCTCGTTGATCCCGAGGTTCTTCGCGACCTGCGAGATCGGCTTGCCGGTCTCCGCCACGATCCGCACAGCCCCCTCACGGAACTCCGCGTCGGACTTCCGCCTCTTGCCCGCCGTGCCCCTCGACTTCCCCCGTAGTCACGGTCTCCACGCTACGAGGGGAAGGTCAGTGCTGGATATGTGCTGGATGAGAGCACATATGCCGGCGCGTGCACGGTCCAGAGCCTGGCGGCGGTGGGGAAGCGTGGGTGGGTCAGCGCTCCCGCCGATAAGGGTCCACGTACGGCTCCACGGACTGGCGGACCTCTTCCCGAACCGGGTCCATGAGCGGTCCCGGGGCGTAGTAGCGGGCGCGGGCCTTCCCGTGGGGGACGAGCCAGCCGCGGGCGACGAGTTCGCGGATGTCGCGGATGGCTTGCTGGTCGCTGAGGTCGGCGTCCTGCTGGTAGACGGTGCGGCGGACCTTCGCGTCCGAGAACGCGGGCAGCAGGGCGTAGACGACCCGCTCGTCGAGGCCGGTTGCCTCGACGCCTTCGACCAGGTGGGTCCAGGCCCGTGACATCACGTCGAAGCGACGCTGGGCCTGCTGGGCCTGGCGATGGTGGGCGGTCAGGCAGAACCGGATCCAGGGCCGGGTATCCCGCTCCGGACTCCAGTGTGGGCCGCCCACGTTTTCCAGGACCTGGTAATAGGCGTAAGTGTTCTGCCCCCGGCCGAGCCATTCCTCGATGGAGGAGAACTCGGGTGGCATCAGGGCCTCGCGGGAGAACACCAGGGTGGACAGGGCACGGGACATGCGCCCGTTTCCGTCCTTCCACGGGTGGATCTTGACGAGGTTGAGGTGGGCCATGGAAGCGCGTACGTGGACGGGGGCGTCGAGGTCGCCCCCGTTGAGCCAGTCGACGAACTCCGCCATCAGAGCGGGAACATCCGCCTGATCCGGTGCGGTATAGGCGGGGACCAGGGGGTCGTCGGGGCTGGTGACGTAGACGGGGCCGTCGCGCCAGCGGCCGGGGCGCTTGTCGAGGTGGTGGCCTTGCAGCATGAAATGCAGGCCGTTGAGCAGGCCGGCGTCATACCGGAAGTCGTCACCGGCGTCGGCGAGGGCCTGGATGTAGGTCATGCCGCGCTTGTAGCCCTCCAGCTCGGCACGGGTCTTCTCCCCGGTCTCCAGCGGGTCCTCGCCGGACATGAGGGCTTCCACGTCATCGACCGTCGCGGCGTATCCCTCGATGGTGTTCGATCCGGCGATCGCGCGGGCGGTGAGGTTGCGGCGCAGTTGGCGGGTCCAGCGCGGGGTGGCTCGGAGCATGTGGCGTAGGGAGCGCCGCATGCTCTCGATCTCGTCGAGGGCCCGCTGGTCGTCGGCGTCCAGGGAGGGAGTCGCGTACAGCATGACTCCATGACATGATAATTGTGTCATGGAGTCAAGTATGTGCGTCTGATTCAGATCACCATGGACGGAGCGGTCTTGCCGAGGTAGATCTTGAACACCTCGCGGATCTGGCCACGCGTGCAGCTGACGGTGTTGACGTTGGCTGGCACGACTTCCCGTTCTCGTGAACAAAGCCACTCTTCGTGTGCCGCACGTGCGGCCGATACATGGCGTACGTGGACTTCACGTAGTCGTAGTCAGGCGGTTGCGGCTACAACTGGGTCCAGCCGTTGGCGAAGTCGCATTGGAGGTCCGTCCGGCGGCGAAGCTCGGCGGGGATGTAGCTGGGGTAGCCGAGGCGTCCCACGCCCATGACCCACTCGTCCCAAAGGCCGTCGGGCTCCGTGAAGCGGTCGGTGTGGTGGGTGCCGAGAAGGGCGTCGAGGCGGAGGAGGGCGCCCAGGGCGGCGGGCTGGTCGTAGTGGAGGTCGGTGCGGGGGAGGTAGTGGTCGAGGTAGGCGGTGAGGATCTCGGCGTCGGCGTGGGTGCCGAAGCGGGCCAGGGCGAAGCAGTAGGCGCCGCCGGAATAGCAGGCCTCGCTGGCCAGGAGCAGGTCGCCGATGCGTGCCCGGAACCGTTCGCGGCGGTCGACGCCGATCAGCCAGGCGGCGGTGAGGCGCGAGCGCCATTCGTACCGGAGGAGGGCTTCCAGTTCCTCGTCGGTGATGGCGGCGGCGTCATTCAGCAGGTGTCGGGTGAAGCGGGTGGTGTGCCACCACCGGGGGCTCAGGAAGCGCCCGCCGTTCAGTACGAGGTAGCGCGGGAGGCCCGCGTACATCCTCGTCACGTAGCTCTCGACCACATGGCCGTAGCCGATCTCCTCAGGGTACTGGAACGGCATCGGTCACCTCTCCGGGTACAGGTCGGTACGGTCTATCCAGGTGGGGGCGACGAAGACGTTGTCGCCGACGGGGGCTTCGGAGGCTTCCAGCAGGGACCAGGTGCGGGACTCTTCGACCAGGTGCTCCCAGGGCGCGGTCCAGTCGAGTTCCCGGTCCAGGCCGGTGTCGGAGACGCCGTACGTGCCACCGGCGTCCACCCGCCAGAACTGGGAGTAGAGGATCACCTGGGCGTGGTCGGCCAGGTCGTTGATGATCTCGGTGAAGCGGGCCGAGGGCCAGCCAGGGGCTTCGTCCGCAGCGGTGGCTCGCAGGCGCGCGGTGAGCGGCGGGACGACAGGGCTGCGCGCGCCGAGTTCGGTCAGGGCCCAGCGGATGCCGACGGGCTCGCTCCAGTCGGGTGGGGTCGCCCGTTCCAGGCAGGCGCGATGGGCGCGGCGCAGGGGCTCGACCGCGCCGCCGATCTCCAGGCTCGCCAGGGCCGTCGCCGCCCATTCCCGGACGGTCGAGTCGTTGCTGCTCAGGAGGGCGATCAGAGCGGGGCCGCTGCGTGGGTCCGCTACCTCTTCGAAGACCTCGATCGCGGTCAGCTGGCCGAAGCTGCCCAGGGCGGGCAGTCCGTCGATGATCGTGAGGGTTGCGTCACGGCCGATGGCGACAAGCTGCGCGCGGGCGGCGTACGAGGCGTCGTCATCCCCGTCGAGCTGCTGGACGAGGGCCTCGACGGGGGACGTCATGATGCCGCCGGGTGGTCCCGGCGCCAGAAGGCGGGCAGCCACCAGCAGAGCACCGAGCGGTCGTCGGGCCACGGGACGCGGCCCTCGGCCGCCCAGTCCTCGAAGGAGTCGCGTGTCAGGTCGATGGGGCGCCAGGCGGGGTCGAGCGGTTCGTCCTCGGCCGGAGGGCGGACGTACCGGCGGCCGTGGTCGTCGCAGGCGCCGAAGTCCTGGTAGTTCCGCTGGGCCTCGATCAGGGAGACCTTGTTCGCGCCGCCGGGCATGGCCGGCCAGCGGAACTGGACCCCGTCGTCCTCCCAGAAGCAGACGGGGCAGATCTCGTACGAGCCGGGCATCGCGTCCAGCACGCGGTGCCCGCAGCACGGGCAGGGGTAGGAGTCGCTCACCTGCGCAGTCTCGTCGCAGGTCCCGCCGGGGTGCCATGGATTTCTCTGCCTCGGGACCCCCGGCCAGTCCGCAGGCAGTCCGCAGGACACCCGTAAACGGCTGCCGGGAGCCAACGCGCGCCAACGTAGGAATCCCGGGTCAGAGCCCTGGATGGGGCTCCGTCGCGGGTCAGGAGCGGCTGGCAGACATTCCGCTTCAACGTGTAGCGGGCGCCGTTCCGGCGCGGAGCTGATCCGGCGGAGCGCGGATCGGCAAGGGGTCCGGCCTTCTGGGGCCGGGCCCCCTCGTCTTCGGCCGGGAGCGGCCGGCCGGGGTTCAGGCGTGGGCCATTCCCGTCTTGGCGCCGGCGCCGCACAGCGGCACCACGGCTTCCCGTGTGCCGAGGGCGCCCTCGCGGACCGCCGCCCAGCAGGCGACCCCCGTGGGCTCCACGTACAGCCCCCGCCCCGCGAGATCCCTCTGCGCGTGGCGGATCTGGTCCTCCGTCACGGTCAGGAAGGCGCCTCCGAAGGCGCGTACCGCGCTCAGGATCTGGCGGGCCCGCGGCGGGCGGGGGATCGCGATGCCCTCGGCGAGCGTGGGCGCCGTCGGGGCGGCACCCGTGAGGTCGTCGGCCCCCTCGGACCAGGCTCGGGCCAGCGGGGCGACCGCGGCGCTCTGGACGGCGTACAGGGCGGGCCTCCTGTCGATCAGTCCCGCCGCGTGCAGTTCGGTCACGGCGAGGGCGGCACCGAGGAGCAGGGTGCCGTTGCCGACCGGCAGCACGAGGGCGTCCGGCAGGCGTCCGCCGAGGTCTTCCCAGAGTTCGTGGACGTACGTCTTCGTGCCGTGCAGGAAGTACGGATTGAAGACGTGCGAGGCGTAGAACACGCCGTCCTCGTCGGCCGCCTCGCGTGCCGCGCGCGCCGTCGCCTCGCGGTCGCCCCCGATCACCTCCAGCCGTGCCCCGTGCGCCTCGATCTGCTCCAGCTTCTTCGCCGAGGTGCCCTCGGGGACGTACACCGTGCACGGCAGTCCGGCCCGGGCGCAGTACGCGGCGACGGACGTGCCCGCGTTGCCGCTGCTGTCCGCGAGCACCTGCCGGGGTCCGAGCCGCAGCGCCAGCTCGGCCAGCAGCACGGCCCCGCGGTCCTTGAACGACAGCGTGGGCATCAGGAAGTCGAGCTTGGCGAGGACGCCTTCGCGCAGCGGGACCAGCGGGGTGCGGCCCTCGCCGAGGCTGACCGTGGGCGCGGTCAGCGGCAGGCACTCCGTGTACCGCCACAGGGAGTTCACCCGGCCGGTGAGGGACGCGAGGGGAGCCGGTGTCGGCGCGAAGTCCAGGTCGAGAGGGCCGCGGCAGACCGGGCAGCACCAGGCGAGCGAGCCGGCGGGGACCCGCGTGCCGTCCGTCGGGCAGAAGCAGTCCGGCAGTGCAGTCATGGGTGCAGGTTAGACGCGGGGGACGGGGGACGGGGGCTCCGCGTTCTCGCCGGGGGCGGTCACCGCCCGCGAAGCTCTGGGGCTCGCCGCCACCCCGCCGGAGCGCGGCGACGGCGGGGGTTCCGGTAGCGGCGGCGAAGACGGTGCCGGGATCGAGGTGTGACGACGGCCACAGTGGGGAGAAAGTGCCTGCGTAATGCCCTCGGGGGCGCACGTAATCACATCGAGTGATTCTTTGGCCTTTGCTTGCATGGCACAACCCACGGTTGCCACGCTGTTGCTGTCTGTACAACCTGATGGGAGCGGCTAAGTGACTTTCGGTGAGCAGCCGGCGTACCTGCGTGTTGCGGGTGATCTCCGCAAGAAGATCGTCGACGGCTCCCTGCCCCCGCACACCCGGCTCCCCTCGCAGGCCAGGATCCGCGAGGAGTACGGGGTCTCGGACACGGTCGCGCTGGAGGCGCGCAAGGTGCTGATGGCCGAGGGCCTGGTCGAGGGCCGCTCCGGCTCGGGCACCTACGTCCGCGAGCGGCCCGTGCCGCGCCGCGTCGCCCGCTCCGGGTACCGGCCGGACAGCGGCGCCACCCCCTTCCGTCAGGAGCAGGCCGACTGCGCGGTGCGGGGCACCTGGGAGTCCCGCAGCCGGCAGACCGAGGCGAGCGGCGTGATCGCCGAGCGGCTGGCCGTCCAGCCGGGCGACCGGGTGATGTGCACGAACTACGTCTACCGCGACGGCGGCGAGGCGATGATGCTCTCCACGTCCTGGGAGCCGCTCGCCGTGACCGGGCGTACGCCGGTGATGCTCCCCGAGGAGGGGCCGCTCGGCGGCATGGGCGTCGTCGAGCGCATGGCGGCCATCGACGTGATCGTGGACAACGTCACCGAGGAGGTGGGTGCGCGCCCCGGCCTCGCCGAGGAACTCCTGGCGCTGGGCGGAGTGCCCGGGCATGTCGTCGTCGTCATCCAGCGCACCTTCTACGCCTCGGGGCGCCCGGTGGAGACCGCGGACGTCGTCGTCCCTGCCGACCGCTACCGCATCGCCTACCACCTGCCGGTGAAGTGACCGCACGTCAGCCGGGCCGCCCGCGGCCCCGGTTGGAATCTGGCCTTTCTCGACTGACCGGCCGGGAAACGACTTCGCCCTGCTCGCGGGCGCGTGAGGAGTCGTGAGCGGCGCGTTCCACGGCGTGCGCCCCTCGGGTCGGCGCTCCTTACTGGCCGGTTGCGTACCTCTTTGTGTAAACCCGTGTTCGCTGCGTGAAGGTAAGGCGTACGCTCGGGCATATGCGTATTGCGGTTTCGACGGGATACGGGGTTCGACGGGGGCCCGGGGCGGGAAGTGGAGGGGCTCTATGAACGACGGCACGATCACTCTTCCCTGGCTCGTCATACGACAGGACGACAACGGCAATCGCTATCGCGTGGGCAGGTACGCGACCCGCGCCGAGGCCCAGAAGATCGCGGACAGCCTCGACGACCGCGGGCACAAGCAGCTCTACTGGGTCGAGCGGATCGGCCCGAACGGAACCGGGTGACGCACCGGGAGCCGGACCCCGTCCCGCTCCCGTAGGCTCCGGCGCATGACGGAACGGATCGTGGTGGTCGCGGGCGCCGTGGTGCGCGACGGACGCCTGCTCGCCGCGCGCCGCAGTGCGCCCCCCGACCTCGCCGGGCGCTGGGAGCTGCCGGGCGGCAAGGTCGAGACGGGCGAGAGCCCCGAGCGCGCCCTCGTGCGCGAGCTGCGCGAGGAGCTCGGCGTGGACGCGCTCGCGGTGGAGCGGATCCCCGGAGAGTGGCCCCTGAAACCGGGATACGTCCTGGTCGTGTGGGCCGCCCGGCTGCTGCCCGGCTCGGCCGAGCCGCGGCCCTTGGAGGACCACGACGAACTGCGCTGGCTGACCCCCGAGGAGATCTGGGACGTGGACTGGCTGGACCAGGACGTACCGGCGGTCAAGGGCGCACTTCCGTGGGTCGATCCGGACGCGTGAAGACCCGGGTGCCCACCTGTGCGCCGTTCGCGCCATAGTGCGCCCCGGGTGCGGTAAAGCCTCCCTGATACCGGGTATGTGCCCATTAACCCCCCGAAATCGGGCACAGGTGGGTTTCTGGTCTGGGAAGTGATCGGCTTGATCGACACTGACGGCTACCGTGCCGAGTGGACCTTTCCCGCGGACCCCGGTGCCGTCCGCACCGCCCGCGCCCTCGTCCGTGGACAGCTGCGCGACTGGGATCTCGATTCCCTCGGCGACATCACCGCCCTCCTGGTCAGTGAACTGGTGACGAACTCCCTCCGGCACGCGACGGGCCCGATCGGCGTCCGTCTCGTACGCCCCGAGGACGTGCCGGGCGCCCTGCGCGTCGAGGTCTCCGACCCCCTGCCGGACCCGCCTCGCGAACGGGCCGCGGACACCTCCGACGAGAGCGGCCGCGGACTCCAGCTCCTGACCGGCTCGTGCAGACGCTGGGGCACATGGCCCGCGGACACGGGCAAGACGGTCTGGTTCGAACTGACCGTGCCGGGCTGAGGCGCGGGGGCCGGCCGCGCCCGCGTGGCGCGCGGCCGGATCATGCTTCCGGCCGATGCGGTCCCGTGTGGTTCGGCGGGGCGCCACCTGGTTAGAAGACAGGGAGTGTGCCGCGGCCGGTCCAAAAACCATCGGGACCGTGCTGTGATCGTGAACACCGTGTCGCGCGGCACCGTAGTGCTGGATACTGCGGGCAGCCGCCCCCGGTGACCGGTGCCGGACGCGGTGAGCTGGAGGGGACGGTTCGCGTGAGCGAGATACCAGCGAAGGCCACGGAGTCCGAGGACCCGTCGGGCGGCGCGAGGGCCGGGGCGGCGGGCGATGTCGCGCGCGCGGTTCCCGGCGAGACCGCGGACGCCGGCACGGGCCGCGCGGCGGACGGCGTGACCGGCGACGGCGGTGCCCGCGCGGTGGCCGGTCCGGCCGGCGGGGCCGGGGAGGGCGCGAGAGCCGGGGCGGACGCGGAGACCGACGGGAGCGCGGAGGCCGACGGGACCGGTGAGGCGCCGGGCGACCCGATGTGGCAGAGCAGCCCGCCCGGTTCGATCTACGACTACATCAACGCCGCCTCCTTCTCCATCGGCGCGGACGGGCTCGTCGACCAGTGGAGCCTGCGGGCCGAGCAGGTCTTCGGCATCCCGGCCGAGCAGGCCGTCGGCATGGACCCCGTCGAGACGTTCGTCGGCGCCGACCGGCGGGAGTCCGGCCAGCGCAAGATGGCGGAGATCCTGGACGGGCGCGAGTGGACCGGGCTGGTGCCCTTCCGCATACCGGCCTCCGGGGGCGCAGGCGAGGGCACCGGGCACTCCGCGGGCAGGGAGGGCCTCGCCGAGGTCTACGTGATGCCGACGACCACCGAGCACGGCGAGCGGGCCGCCGTGTGCATCGTGGTGGACGTCCGGACCCTGCGGACGATCGAGACGGACCTCGCCGCCTCGCAGGCGATTTTCGGCCAATCTCCCTTCGGATTCCTGCTGATCGACACGGACCTCCAGGTCCGGCGCGCCAACCAGCGGTTCGCCTCGATCTTCGGCGGCAGCGTCGACGACCACCGCGGCAAGGGCGTCCACGACTACCTTCCGCACGCGGAGGCCGAGCGGGTGACCGCGGTCCTGCGCCGGGTGCTGGAGACCGGCGACTCCATCACGGACATGCACGTCACCGGGCAGGTCCCGGGATCCGACGAGCGCCGCCACTGGTCCATCAACCTCTACCGGGTGCACAGCGGCAGCGGGCGCCCCATCGGTATCGCGTGGCTCGGAACCGACATCACCTCCCGTCGCGCCGCCGCCCGTGAGGCGGCCGCGGCCCGGCGCAACCTCGCCCTGCTGAACGAGGCGGGCGCCCGCATAGGCAACTCCCTCGACCTGGAGACCACCGCACGCGAACTCCTGGACGTCGTGGTCCCCGGCTTCTGCGACCTCGCGACGGTCGACCTCTACCAGGGGCTGCTGGCCGGCGACGAGACCCCGCCCGGGCTCGCGGACGGCAGCGCCGAACTCCGCCGCGTGGCCTTCGCCAGCGCCGTGTCCGACGCCCCCCTCTCCGGCGGCCCGGCCCCCGTGACCGTCGGCGCGGTCCACCACTACCCGTTCAACTCGCCCTGTGCCGACGCCCTGCGCACCGCCCGGCCGCAGCAGGTCCACGCCGACGACGGCGGCCTCATACAGTCCACGCTCGCCGTCCCGATGGTCGCCCACGACACGGTCGTGGGACTCGCCCAGTTCTCCCGTACGAAGGGCAGCGAGCCGTTCGGGGAACGCGACCGCGCCCTCGCCGTGGAGCTCGCCGCCCGCGCGGCCGTCTGCATCGACAACGCGCGCCTGTACCGCCGCGAGCACGAACGCGCCCTCATCCTCCAGCGGTCCCTGCTGCCGCCGGGCGACCCCGAGGCGTCCGGCCTCGACATCGCGTGCCGCTACCTGCCGGGCAACGCGGCGACGGAGGTCGGCGGCGACTGGTTCGACGTCATCGAACTCCCCGGCCACCGGACGGCGTTGGTGGTGGGCGACGTGATGGGCCGCGGGCTGCGCGCCGCCGTGGCGATGGGCGAACTGCGCACCGCGGTACGCACCCTGGCCCTGCTCGACCTCGAACCCGCCGAGGTGCTCTCGGCGTTGGACGAGGTTGCGCGCGGCCTCGGCAGCCCCGGAGGTCCCACCCAGGCGTTCGGTTCCGGGGGAGGGGTCCAGCAGGCCACCCGCGCGGCACGCCAGCCCCGCGACGCCGACCTCTCCGAGGTGTACCTCGCGACCTGCGTGTACGCCGTCTACGACTCCGTGACCCGCCGGTGCACGTTCGCCAACGCGGGCCATCTGCCGCCCGTGCTCGTCGAGCCCGGCGAGAGCGCGCTGATGCTCGACGTGCCGCCCGGGATGCCGCTCGGCGTGGGCGGCGAGCCCTTCGAGGAGGTGGAGGTCGAACTGCCCGAAGGCGCCCTGCTGGCGCTCTACACGGATGGACTGGTCGAATCGCGCGACCATCCCCTCGACGAGGGTCTGCAGGCGTTCGTCGGCGCCCTCACCGACCCTTCCCGGCCGCTGGAGGACGTCTGCGACCACGTCCTCAACACCCTCGACACCCACCACGGCGAGGACGACATCGCCCTGCTGATGGCGCGGGTCCAGGGGCTGCCCGCCGAGTCCGTCGGCGACTGGACCCTGCCGCGGGAGCCGCGCAGCGTGGGACGGGCCCGCGAGTACGCGCGCACCCAGCTCGTCGCCTGGGACCTGGAGCCGCTCGTCGACACGACGGAGCTGCTGGTCAGCGAGCTGGTGACGAACGCCCTGCGCTACGGCGAGGGCGAGATCAGGCTGCGCCTGCTCCTGGACCGCACCCTCGTCTGCGAGGTCTGGGACGCCGGACTCGTCCAGCCGCGCCGCCGCCGCGCCCGGGACACCGACGAGGGCGGGCGGGGCCTGCAGCTCGTCGGCCTCCTCTCGGCCGGGTGGGGCTCCCGCCGGACCCCGCGCGGGAAGACCGTGTGGTTCGAACTCCCCCTGCCGGACGGCGACACGGGCCTCATGGACCCGGCGGAAGCGCTGCTGAGCCTGTTCTGAGGGCTGACGGCACGGGCTCGGGGGCGCGGGCGCGCGTGCGCGTGCGCGTCGTCCACCGGGTCACGTGACGGCCGGTTCAGGTGAAGTGAGCCCCCCGGCGGCCCCGGGTGCGGGGGCCGCCGTAGCTCGTCGGGCCGCCCTCGCCGTCGCTCAGGAGGATCCCGCCGAGAACCGCGCCGCCCGCTCCGGCGCCCCCGCGACCCCCCGAGGGATTTCCGTACGCCCGTACGTCCCGCTCGGCGAGCCGTCGCGCCTCGCGGGCGAGGTCGTCGGCCCGCAGCACCTCGGAGAGGGGGACGGACCCCGGACCGAGCAGCCGCCGCGCCTCGGCCAGCCGGGTCCGCGCCTCGCCGCCCACCGCCCCGCGGTGCGTGCCGATGAAGCACGCGGCCCCGGCGAGCGCGCTGCGGGCGGGCACCAGCGCGTGGCCGCGCCCGTCGGGAACGTCACCGGCCCCCGTCCCGGCCAGGCCCGCGGCGGCCTCCGCCACCCGGCGCAGCGCGTCCAGCGGATCGTGCGGCCCGGCGGCCGTCTCGTGGCGCACCGCGGAGAGCACCGCCTCCGCGTGCCCCAGCCGTCCGACGAGCCCGGCGCGGGCCTCGGGCGGCAGTGCCCGGGCCGCGTTCCGCGCCGCCTCCGCCGCCTCGACCGCCCCGGGCAGCCCGGCAGCCGCCGAGTCCAGCTCCGCCGCCAGCCGCTCCACGCCGTTCGCCAGGTCGGACGCCTGCGTCAACGCCCCCTCGGCCGCCCGCAGATGGGCCGCGGCCTTCGCGCCGTCCCCCCGGTCCGCGTACTGCCGCGCCTGGTTGAGGTGGGACGTCGTGAACAGGAGCCGGTCCTTGGCCTGTTCGGCGTCGCCGGCGACCGGGAGCGAGGCGGCGGGGGCGTACCGCTCGTGCAGATCGGCGAGGGTCGCCTCGGCGGCGCGGATGCGCGCGGCGACCTCCCGGAACCGGCCCTCCGCGGACTCCAGGGCGGCCACCGCGTTCCGCTCCAGCGCCCGGACCCGGTCGAACCCCGCGGCAGCCGTGTCCAGCAGCCGCCCGGCGTCCTGGCAGCGGGTGATGATCTCCTCCAGCGCTTCCCTGCGGCCGTCACCGCCCTCGGCCAGGTCCTGACCGGCCGCGTCCGCCTCGTCGAGGCGCTGCCGCAGCCGGAAGGCCGCGGCGAGTCCGGCTTCCGCCTGCCTCAGGTCGTACACGTACGGTTCGAGCGCGTCGGCCGCCGACCGGTCGGCGGCGAGGGCGGTCTCCTCGGCGCCCACGCGCACGCAGTCGTCCGTCTCGACGAGCAACCGCCTTGCCTGCCGGTCGAGTTCGTCCAGCGGGGTGAGCTCGCGGCCGCCGCCGGGTGTCGTCCGGGTCGCCGTACGCCGTCTGCGGCGCCCGTACCCGTACACCGCCAGCGCGCCCGCGGCGCCGACCGCGAGGAGGGGCGGCACGAGATCGCCCGTCGTCCCGTCCTGCGCGGCCTCGGCGGGCCGGGCGGTGACACCCGCGTCCCGTGCCCCGGGCGCCGGGGCCTCGGCTCCCGCCCACGCCAGCGGCAGCACCAGCCAGCCCGTCGCGACCAGCCCCCCGAGCACGGCATGCGCCACCCGCACGGCTATGTGCGACGGGACCCGGCGCGACCGGCTTCGGCTCAGGGGCGACGTCACATTTGGGAGCGTATGGCCGTTCGAGCGCCTACGCGACCGGTATACGAGGAGTTGGGGGCAGTTGGGGTGCGGGAGGTGTCGGGGTGTACGGGAGGGGCGCGGGGGTCGCGCTCCGGAGCCCGCCCGACGTGCGCGCACGGGCGGGACGGCGCCCCCGTACGACGGTTCCGGAGGGGTGACCGCCACCGTCCCGCGTGTCATGATCGGGATGCGTGCCCCGTGCCGGCGCGGAAAGGGGTGGGACGCGATGCCCTGGTATTTCGTCGTGGGCGCCGTGCTGATCGCCACGGCACAGGTGGGGCTCGGGACGGCGGCCGTCACGAGGCGGTGGATCCCGCCGTGGGTGCGTCCCCGGGTCGTCCGCCCGAAGCTGTGGGGACGGGGCGGGCTGACGGGCGCCGTGGGATGGTCCCTGTTCATGTTCCTCGGACCGCTGCGCGGCCCCGACGCCGGGATGATGCCTTACGCCCTGGGCGGGATGGCCCTGTTCGTCGCGGGCCTGATGGTCCAGATGACGGGACGGCACCCGGGCCGACGTCCTGCGGTCCCGCCGGGCACCGAAGGCTGCTGACGGCCGGGCACGCGGGGACGGGGACGGCGCACCGTCCCGCCCCCGCCCGGTCCCCGCCCCCGCCCGGTCCCCGGCTACGCCCGCCGCCTGCCGATCTTCGAGCCCAGCCACACGAGCGGGTCGTACTTGCGGTCGACCGCCCGCTCCTTCAAGGGGATCAGCGCGTTGTCCGTGATCTTGATGCCCTCGGGGCACACCTCCGTGCAGCACTTGGTGATGTTGCAGTAGCCGAGGCCGTGTTCGTCCTGGGCCGTGCGCTTGCGGTCCAGGCCGGAGTCCGCCGCCGCGTCCAGCGGGTGCATGTCCAGCTCCGCCACCCGCATCAGGAAGCGCGGCCCGGCGAACGCGGGCTTGTTCTCCTCGTGGTCACGGACGACGTGGCAGGTGTCCTGGCACAGGAAGCACTCGATGCACTTGCGGAACTCCTGCGACCGGTCGACGTCCTCCTGCATCATCCGGTACTCGCCGGGCCCGACACCCGCGGGCGGCACGAAGGCGGGGACCTGCCGCGCCTTGTCGTAGTTGAAGCCGACGTCGGTCACCAGGTCCCGTACGACCGGGAAGGCGCGCAGCGGGGTGACGGTGATCGTCTCCTCCCGGGTGAACACCGACATCCGCGTCATGCACATCAGCCGCGGCCTGCCGTTGATCTCCGCCGAGCACGAACCGCACTTGCCCGCCTTGCAGTTCCAGCGTACGGCGAGGTCGGGGGCCTGGGTCGCCTGGAGCCGGTGGATGATGTCGAGGACGACCTCGCCCTCGTTCACCTCGACCCCGAAGTCCTCCAGGCCGCCGCCCTTCACGTCTCCACGCCACACCTTGAAGCGGGCCTTGTAGCTGCTCACTCGTACAGCTCCTCTTCGGCGAGGTACTTGACCAGCTCCTCCTTCTCGAAGAGGGCGAGCAGGTCGGGGCGGATGGGCCGGGCGGTCTCGTTCACCAGGTCGATCTGTCCGGCCACCGGGTCGGTGACGGCCTGCCCGCCGGTGGGGTCGGTGAGCCGGCACAGCAGGTTGATCCGGCGCCAGGAGCGCTCCATCGCCGGGTGGTCCTCGCGGGTGTGGCCGCCGCGCGACTCCGCGCGCTCCAGCGCCGCCCGCGCGACGCACTCGCTGACCAGGAGCATGTTCCGCAGGTCCAGGGAGAGGTGCCAGCCGGGGTTGAACTGGCGGTGGCCCTCCACCCCGGCCCGGCGCGCCCGTACCCGCAGCTCGGCGAGCTTCTCCAGGGCCTGCTCCATCTCGCCCTCGCGGCGGATGATGCCGACCAGGTCGTTCATGGCCTGCTGGAGCTCCTGGTGCAGGGTGTACGGGTTCTCGGGCGGCTGCGGGGAGACGGCGGGCGGGCCGCCGGCCGGAGCGGCCGGGACGGATCCGGGTCCCTCGGCGGAGAAGGGCCGCAGCGCCTCCGCGGCGGCCTCGTCGACCTGGGTGTCGTCCACGGGCGGGCGGGTGTCCTCCCCGGTGAGAGGGGCCGCGTACTCGGCCGCGTGCCAGCCGGCCCGCCGCCCGAACACCAGCAGGTCGGAGAGGGAGTTGCCGCCGAGCCGGTTGGAGCCGTGCATGCCGCCCGCGACCTCGCCGGCCGCGAAGAGACCGGGCACCCCGCGCGCCGCCGCCGTGTCCGAGTCGACCGCGACGCCGCCCATCACGTAGTGGCAGGTGGGCCCGACCTCCATGGCCTCCGCCGTGATGTCGACGTCGGCCAGCTCCTTGAACTGGTGGTACATGGACGGCAGCCGGCGTTTGATCACCTCGGCGGGCATCCGGGTCGACACGTCGAGGAAGACGCCGCCGTGCGGGGATCCGCGGCCCGCCTTCACCTCGGAGTTGATGGCCCGCGCCACCTCGTCGCGCGGCAGCAGCTCCGGAGGGCGCCGGTTGTGGTCCGGGTCCTCGTACCAGCGGTCGCCCTCCTCCTCCGACTGCGCGTACTTCTCCTTGAAGACGTCGGGGATGTAGTCGAACATGAACCGCTTGCCCTCGGAGTTGCGCAGCACCCCGCCGTCGCCGCGCACCGACTCGGTGACGAGGATGCCCTTGACCGACGGCGGCCAGACCATGCCCGTCGGATGGAACTGCACGAACTCCATGTTCAGCAGCGGCGCCCCGGCGAGCAGCGCCAGCGCGTGCCCGTCGCCCGTGTACTCCCACGAGTTGGAGGTCACCTTGAAGGACTTGCCGATGCCACCGGTGGCGATCACCACGGAGGGGGCCTCGAGGACGAAGAAGCGCCCCGACTCCCGTTCGTAGCAGAAGGTCCCGGAGACCCGCTGTCCGTCCTTCAATATCCGCGTGACGGTGCATTCCTGATAGACCTTCAGGCGCGACTCGTAGTCACCGGTCTCCTTCATGTCCTCCTGCTGGAGGGACACGATCTTCTGCTGGAGCGTGCGGATCAGTTCGAGTCCGGTGCGGTCGCCGACGTGGGCGAGGCGCGGGTACTCGTGGCCGCCGAAGTTGCGCTGCGAGATCCGCCCGTCCTTGGTCCGGTCGAAGAGGGCGCCCCAGGTCTCCAGCTCCCAGACCCGGTCCGGTGCCTCGCGGGCGTGCAGCTCGGCCATCCGCCACTGGTTGAGGAACTTGCCGCCGCGCATGGTGTCGCGGAAGTGGACCTGCCAGTTGTCACCGGAGTTCACGTTGCCCATGGCGGCCGCGATGCCGCCCTCGGCCATCACCGTGTGGGCCTTGCCGAACAGCGACTTGCAGATCACCGCCGTACGGGCGCCGCGCTCGCGCGCCTCGATCGCGGCACGCAGTCCGGCGCCACCGGCACCGACCACGACGACGTCCCACTCCTGTCGGTCGACCACGGACATCAGGGGGTTCCACCCAATCTAGAAGAAGCGCGGATCGTCGAACGCGCCGGACGCGACCAGGTACACGTAGAAGTCGGCGAGCGCCACGCTCACCAACGACGCCCAGGCCAGCAGCATGTGACGGGCGTTCAGCCTGCCGACCCACTGCCACATCCGGTACCGCACGGGGTGCTTGGAGAAGTGCTTGAGCTTCCCGCCGACGATGTGCCGGCAGGAGTGGCAGGAGAGGGTGTACGCCCAGATCAGCGCGATGTTGACCAGGAACACCAGCGTGCCGAGGCCCATGTGGCCCCAGGCGTAGTGCTCGTCGCGGAAGGAGAGCACGGTGTCGTACGTGAGGATGCCGGCGACGACGAGGGCCGCGTAGAAGAAGTACCGGTGGACGTTCTGCAGGATCAGCGGGAAGCGGGTCTCGCCGGTGTACTTCTTGTGCGGCTCGGCCACCGCGCAGGCCGGCGGGCTCGCCCAGAAGCCCCGGTAGTAGGCCTTGCGGTAGTAGTAGCAGGTCAGCCGGAAGCCGAGCGGGAAGACCAGGATGATGATGGCGGGCGAGATGGCCCACCAGCTTCCGAACAGGTCCGCGTTCGGCCCGGCGCGCATGGTCTCGCACCGCTCGGCCAGGCAGGGCGAGTAGAACGGCGAGACGTAGGGCGCCGCGTAGTAGTGCGTGTCCGAGAAGGCCCGCCAGGTCGAGTACACGACGAAGGCCAGCAACCCGGCCGCGGTGGCGGCGGGCGCCAGCCACCAGCGGTCGGTCCGCAGATGCGGGGCGGCGATCGCGGCGCGCGTACCCGTTCGTACGCCGCCGCTGTTCAGATGGGGTTCCGTACCAGTGGCCAACTTCGCACTCCGGTCGGGTTCGGGGGCGCGCCGGTGTCGAGGGCGCTCAGTGGGAGGGACCGTGGTGCGCGCCGAGACCCTCGTCGTCGGAATCGGTCCACAGGGAGCTGTCGTAGGGGGTGTCGGGGACGGGCACCAGGTCGGGCAGCCGGCCGGACGCGGGTCCCGCCGGCCCGGGCACGGCCGGCAGCCCGGGGACACGGGCCGCGGCGGACTCGCGCAGCAGCGCGAGGCTCTCGCGCAGGTGGTCGGCGTCGGCGCGCACACGGCGCATCTCCAGACCGGCGCCCATCTGCTGTTCCAGGCGCCTCACCGACCGCTGCAGATCGTCGAGGCAGCGCTGGACCGATGTCAGGTCGTCGTGAACGGACATGACTTGCCCTCACTTCCGTGGGCCCCGGGGCCTTCAGGCGGCAACGTTCATGCGCCTGCGAGTGTTGCGCGTCACACGCACTCGTGTGAAGGCGTGTGCACGGATTGAAGGCCGTCGCGCTCCAGAAAGAACCCCGTGCGCCGTCCCCTCCGCCCGTGCGCCGGTCGTGTTCCCCGCACGCCCGGGCAGGGACAGGAGGGCCGCGTGGCAGGCCGGACGGCGCGCGGGACCGGGCGGGGGACCGCGGCCCCGCGTACGCCGTGCCCGGGCACGGGTCCGGGACGCGGCCCCGCCCCGGTTCCGGATTGCGCCGCACGAGTGGGGTTCCCCGCCTCCGTCGCCGTGTCGCCGCCACCCTTCTGCCGCACTGCTCTTCAGTTGGCACGTAGATCGGATCAACTCCCTAATACCGCCGAACGGGATCAGAAGCAGACCGGCCCCCGCGGCGGAGCGTCCCCCGGAGGTTGCAGTGATGTCCCACGAAGGCGTCGGGCTGCGCGCGGTGCTGCGCTCGGCCGCATTCCTCACCGCGGGCGTGCTCGCGGTGACCGCTCTCGCCGCGTGCAGTGCGGACGACGAGGCGGACAGACCCGCGGCCGTGCAGGACATCGCGCCCGCCTCCCGGGACCTGATCGCCGACGGCGGGACCCTGCGCTGGGCCGTGGACGCCGTACCGGAGACGCTGAACGCCTTCCAGGCGGACGCCGACGCCGCGACCACCCGCGTCGCCGGGGCCGTCCTGCCGTCGATGTACCGGCTCGACGCGAACGGCCGGCCGCAGATCAACTCCGACTACCTGGAGTCGGCGAAGGTCGTGGGAACGTCGCCCAGGCAGGTCGTGCTGTACAAGCTCAACCAGCAGGCCGTGTGGAGCGACGGACGCGAGATCGGCGCCGCCGACTTCGCCGCCCAGTGGCGCGCCCTGTCCGGCAAGGACTCCGCGTACTGGACGGCACGCAACGCCGGTTACGACCGCATCGAGAAGATCGAGCGGGGCAAGGACGACCTGGAGGTCCGCGTCACCTTCAGCCGGCCCTACGCCGACTGGAAGGCGCTGTTCTCGCCGCTGTACCCGAAGGACGTCATGGGCACCGCCGACTCCTTCAACGACGGCGCCCGGCGCAAGCTCAAGGTCAGCGCGGGGCCCTTCGCGGTGAAGGCGGTCGACCGCAAGACGGGCGAGGTCCGTCTCACGCGCAACCCGCGCTGGTGGGGCCGTCCCAGCAAGCTCGACGAGATCGCGCTCGTCGCCGTCGCCCGTGACAAGCGGGCCGAGGCGCTCGCCGAGGACAAGCTCGACCTGGCCGAGATCGACCCCGCCGAGGCCGAGCGCGTCACTCTCGCGGCCCGGAACAAGGATGGCGCCCCCCTGCGGGGGGCCTCCGCGACGAGCGGGAAGGAACCGTCCGCGGAGAGGAGCGAGAAGGGCACGTCCAGGAAGAAGGACGAGAAGAGCGAGTCCGAGGAGGACGGGAAGAACCCGGCGGACGAGGAGAGCGGCAGCGACGGGGACGAGGACGTCGAGCAGGAGAAGAGCGCCGAGCGCGAGAAGGCCGACAAGGCCGACAAGGCCGACAAGGATGAGAAGGCCGAGAAGCGCGAGAAGGCCGAGAAGCGCGAGAAGGCCGAGAAGCGCGAGAAGGCCGAGAAGAGCGAGAAGGCCGAGAAGAGCGAGAAGGCCGAGAAGGCCGACGACGAGGACGGCGAGAAGAGCGAGAAGCGCTCCTCGCACGAGAAGAGCGAGAAGAGCGAGAAGAGCGACGCGGACGAGAAGGACGAGGGCGAGAAGGGGGAGCCGGGCACGAAGTCTGGTGCGAAGGGAAGCGGGGCCGGCGCGAAGAAGGCTCCCCGGGAGTCGGCGCTGAGCCGCTTCGTGGTCCGCAAGTCCCTCGAACCCGCCTACACGCAGCTCGCCCTCAACGGCTCCGAGGGCCCCCTCGCCGACGAGCGCGTCCGCCGCGCCGTGGCCCGTGCCCTCAACCGCGGGGAACTCGCCCGGATCGTCCTCCGGCCGCTCGGTCTGCCCGCCGAACCGGTCGGCAGCCATCTCGCCCTCGCCGGACAGGCCGCGTACGCCGACGGCAGCGGAGCCCTCGGCGACCAGGACGCCGCCGAGGCGCGGGCGCTGCTCGCGGACGCCGGGTGGGTGCCGGGCGGGCCGCTCACGGAACAGAAGAAGTCGGAGAACGCGGCCGGGTCCAAGGGCAGGAAGGGCGAGGGCGGCGAGGACGGCAGGCCGGGCGCGGGCGGGACGTACGTCCTCGGCGACGACGACAAGCCCTCCGGGGTGGGCCGGCGGCCGGCCCAGGACCCCAAGGACCACCCGAGGAGCCAGGAGCAGCAGACCGGCGTGCGCCAGGGCGTCCACAAGGACGAGCAGGCCACCCGGCACCTGGACGGCCGGCAGTACGCCGGGCAGGGCGGGCTTCCGGGGGCCTACGCCCCCAAGGGGACGGCTGCCCCCAAGGGGACGGCTGCCCCCAAGGGGACGGCCGCGCCCGCGGGCGCCGCGTCCAACGTCCTCGCCAAGGACGGCAAGCCGCTGGCGCTGCGCTTCGTGGTGCCCTCCGGCTCCGGTTCGGAGTCCCTGCGCCTCGTGGCCGACCGGATCGCGCGGATGCTCCAGCGCGTCGGTGTCCGCACGGACATCACGAAGGTCTCCGACGCGAGCTACTTCAAGGACCACATCGCCTCGGGGGAGTACGACCTGGCGCTCTACTCGTGGCCCGCCTCCGCCTTCCCGGCCACCGACGCCCGCCCGATCTACGCCAAGCCCGTCCCGGCGGCGGACGGCTCGCTGAGCGTCGAGCAGAACTACACGCGCGTCGGCACCGACCAGGTCGACCAGCTCTTCGACCAGGCGCTCTCCACCCTGAACGAGAACGAGGCGCGCTCCCTGGTCCGCAAGGCGGACGCCCGCATCTGGGCCGCCGCCGGTTCCATCCCCCTCTACCAGCGCCCCCAGCTCGCCGCCGCCCGCATCGGCCTGGCGAACACCGGAGCCTTCGGATTCCAGACGCCCGTGTACGAGGACATGGGCTTCCTGAAGAAGGGGAAGAAGCCTTCGGCGAGCCCGTCGAAGAGCCGCTGACCTGCGGGTGAACGGACCGGGTCCGCCCCGTGGCGGGTCCGGTCCGTCCGGGCGCCGGTAACCCTGCGGAGGCCGCTTCTGTCAAGGCCACGTACCATGGGGTAAGGCCGTGGCGTGTTCAGCCCGGCAGTGGCCCCGCGGATGCGGAGGCCGTCCACTCACTCCGGGAGAAGCGCCTCACTATGGCCACGCGCCACGACATCCGCAACGTCGCCATCGTCGCCCACGTCGACCACGGCAAGACCACCCTGGTCGACGCCATGCTCAAGCAGGCCGGTGCCTTCGCCGCGCACGCCGCCGAGTCGCTCGACGACCGCATGATGGACTCGAACGACCTGGAACGTGAGAAGGGCATCACGATCCTGGCGAAGAACACGGCGGTCAAGTACCACCCGAAGGACGGCGGCGACGCCATCACGATCAACATCATCGACACCCCCGGCCACGCCGACTTCGGTGGTGAGGTCGAGCGCGGCCTGTCGATGGTGGACGCGGTCGTCCTGCTGGTCGACGCCTCCGAGGGCCCGCTGCCGCAGACCCGCTTCGTGCTGCGCAAGGCGCTCCAGCAGCGCCTGCCCGTCATCCTGTGCATCAACAAGACGGACCGCCCGGACTCGCGGATCGACGAGGTCGTCAACGAGACCTACGACCTCTTCCTCGACCTGGACGCCGACGAGGACCAGATCGAGTTCCCGATCGTCTACGCCTGCGCGCGTGACGGCGTGGCCTCGCTGACCAAGCCGGAGAACGGCACCGTCCCGGCCGACAGCGACAGCCTGGAGCCGTTCTTCTCCACGATCCTGGAGCACGTCCCGGCCCCGTCCTACGACGAGTCCGCGCCGCTCCAGGCCCACGTCACCAACCTGGACGCCGACAACTTCCTCGGCCGCATCGCGCTGCTCCGCGTCGAGCAGGGCGAGCTGCGCAAGGGCCAGACCGTCACGTGGATCAAGCGCGACGGCTCGATGTCCAACGTGCGCATCACCGAGCTGCTGATGACCGAGGCGCTCACCCGCAAGCCCGCCGAGGTGGCCGGCCCCGGTGACATCTGCGCCGTCGCCGGTATCGCGGACATCATGATCGGTGAGACCCTCGCCGACACCGAGAACCCGATCGCGCTGCCGCTGATCACGGTCGACGAGCCGGCGATCTCCATGACCATCGGCACCAACACCTCGCCGCTCGTCGGCCGCGGTGGCACGGGCAAGGGCGCGGACGCCAAGGCCGCGGTCAAGGACCGCAAGGTCACCGCCCGCCAGGTCAAGGACCGCCTGGACCGCGAGCTGATCGGTAACGTCTCCCTCCGCGTGCTCGACACCGAGCGCCCGGACGCCTGGGAGGTCCAGGGCCGCGGTGAGCTCGCGCTCGCCATCCTGGTCGAGCAGATGCGCCGCGAGGGCTTCGAGCTGACCATCGGCAAGCCCCAGGTCGTCACCCAGGAGATCGACGGCAAGGTCCACGAGCCCGTCGAGCGCATGACGATCGACGTGCCCGAGGAGCACATGGGCGCGGTCACGCAGCTCATGGGTGTCCGCAAGGGCCGGATGGACAACATGTCGAACCACGGCTCCGGCTGGGTCCGCATGGAGTTCGTCGTCCCGTCCCGCGGTCTCATCGGCTTCCGTACCGAGTTCCTGACCCAGACCCGCGGCACCGGCATCGGCCACTCCATCCACGAGGGCCACGAGCCGTGGTTCGGCACGCTGGCGACCCGTAACAACGGTTCGCTCGTCGCCGACCGCGCCGGCGCCGTCACCGCGTTCGCGATGACGAACCTCCAGGAGCGCGGCGTGCTGTTCACCGACCCCGGCACCGAGGTGTACGAGGGCATGATCGTCGGCGAGAACTCGCGCTCCGACGACATGGACGTGAACATCACCAAGGAGAAGAAGCTCACGAACATGCGGTCGTCCTCGGCCGACTCGTTCGAGGCGATCGTGCCGCCGCGCAAGCTCTCCCTGGAGCAGTCCCTGGAGTTCTGCCGCGACGACGAGTGCGTCGAGGTGACCCCGGAGGCCGTTCGCATCCGCAAGGTCGTGCTCGACCAGCGCGACCGCGCCCGCACGGCGAGCCGCGCCAAGCACGGCTGACGATCCGGCCCACGCACCCGACGGACGGCGCCGCGCGCGGCGTCCGTCGGGTCCCTGACGTGCCGTCCGCGTGACCTTCGAGAGGCCCGGTCCACCGCACTGCGGTGGACCGGGCCTCTCGCGTTTCCGGGGGGTAAACCGTGCCAGTTCGGTCAACGGTGGGATCGATGCAGCGGCGTTCGCATATCGGGCACCGGACAATCAAGTTTCGGACACGTAAACGAAATTTTCCTCGCAAGTGTCCGTTTCGACGGATTCCGATCTCACCTGTCAAGCGCGTGCAGGTGTCGTTCTCTGCAATTTTTGCTCAAAAAATCGACGGTAGGGATATCCCTATGTCTTCCACTCTTGACGTGCGTTGACCTACTTGGTGAAAGTTCCCTGAAACCGCAGAACCTGCCGGTATCTGCGCTGCGTCAACTCCGCATCCCCCGGGGGAAGAACACACATGACCAGTCCAACCAAGGCCGAGGGCCCCGGCCCGTCGGTCGCCTTGGACCTCGAGCTGGACTCGACCGCCGAGGCCACCGAGCCCAAGAAGCTTGAGGGCCGTTCCCCCGGCCAGCTGATGTGGCAGCGTTTCAGACGCGACCGTACCGGCATGTTCTGTGCCGCGGTAGTGATTTTCTACTTCGTGGTCGCGCTCGTGGCACCGCTGATCGTGTCCCTGGCGGGGACCGACCCGTACACGCTCTACGGGCAGGACCCCACGTACGCGGACTCCCCCGTCCTCGACGAGTTCGGGCTGCCGCTCGGTTACCTCGGCGGTGTCTCGGGCGACCACTGGTTCGGTGTCGAACCGCAGTACGGCCGCGACCTGTTCGCCATGCTGCTGTACGGCATGCGCACCTCGCTGCTCATGGCGCTGGGCGTGACCGTCCTGGTCATGTTCAGTGGTGTCGTCATCGGCCTGATCGGTGGATACTTCGGCGGGCGCACCGACTACTGGATCGGCCGCGTCACCGACTTCTTCCTCTCGTTCCCGCAGCAGCTGTTCTTCATCGCCTTCATGCCCGTGGTGACCGCGTTCTTCGTGGACCCGGAGGAGGAGACGCCCACGTACTTCCGGGCCGTGGCCATCCTCATCGTGCTGTGGGTGCTGGGCTGGATGGGTATGGCGCGGCTGGTCCGCTCCACCGTACTGTCCCTGCGCGAGCGTGAGTTCGTGGAAGCCGCCAAGGTCTCGGGCGCGTCGCCGTGGCGGATCGTCCGCAAGGAGATCCTGCCCAACGTCGTCTCCCCGATCCTGGTGCAGTTCACGTACCAGCTCCCCAGCACCATCCTCACCATCGCCTTCCTCTCCTTCGCCGGAGTCGGCTTCGTCGAACCGACTCCGGACTGGGGGCGCTTGTTCGCCGCCGGCGCCAAGTACGCCGAGCAGGACCCGGCGTTCATGTTCTTCCCCGGAATGGCGCTGGTGATCTTCATCCTGTGCTTCAACCTCCTCGGAGACTCTGTACGGGATGCCTTCGACCCCAAGTCCGGGCGCTGAACCGTCCATTGGTGGGGGGTGGCTGCCGCCCCCGCGTCGGCCTACCAGCCGCGTCAGGCAGTACTCATGGATAACAACCGACAGGTAGGTGCATCACCGCTATGAAGTCGTTCAACTCGCGCAGAGCACGCGCCATCGTGGTCGCCCTCGCGGCCGGTTCCCTCGTGCTCACCGGATGCTCGGAGAACAAGGGCGGCAGCTCGGGCAAGGACTCCAAGAAGGACCAGAAGGAGGCCGCTTCGCAGTCCAAGGCGGTCGTCTACGCCGACGCGACCGCCTCCACCGGCCCCGCCGAGGAGGTGCCCGGCGCCAAGAGCGGCGGCACGATCCAGGTCTACCAGGAGGCGGGCCTCTCGCACCTGGACCCGGGCCAGATCTACGTCTCGGACGCCGGCCAGGTCGCCAACCTGCTCTTCCGCGGTCTGACCAACTTCGAGGAGGACGGCAAGGGCAACGTCTCGGTCGTCGGTGACCTCGCCACCGACTCCGGCAAGTCCTCCGACGGCGGCAAGACCTGGACCTTCACGCTGAAGGACGGCATCACGGACCAGAACGGCGTCGCGATCACCTCGGCCGACATCCGTCACTCCGTCGAGCGCCTCTACGCCGAGTTCATCTTCGACGGCCCCACCTACCTGCAGACCTGGCTGAGCGGTCCCAAGTACCGCGACGCGCTGAAGGACGGCGGCTTCGGCAAGAAGCACCTGCCGGACTCGGTCCTGGAGACCCCGGACGCCAAGACCGTCATCTTCCACTTCGACACGGCGCGCCCGGACCTGCCCCAGACGCTCGCCATGCCCGGCTACTCCGTGGTCACGGAGAAGAGCGACACGAAGGCGAAGTACGACAAGGCCCCGGTCGCGACCGGCCCGTACAAGATCGCCGAGTACAAGGTCGGCAAGACCCTCAAGCTCGTCAAGAACGAGAAGTGGGACCCGAAGACCGACTCCGTGCGCCACCAGTACGTCGACGGCTTCAACTTCGACTTCGGTGTCACCGAGTCCACCCAGACCAAGCGTCTGATCGCCGACCAGGGCGACTCCAAGACCGCCATCCAGTTCACGGGCTCCGTCGACTCCACGCAGATCCAGGACGTCATCGGCGACCCGGCGGTCAACAAGCGCACGATCAAGGGCTACCAGCCCTACGTCATGACGCTGACCTTCAACCTGGACCGCGTGAAGAACAAGACGGTCCGTGACGCGGTCACCTACGCCGTCAACTCCAAGTCCCTCATCGCGGGCGAGGGCGGCGCGTACGGCGGCGACGTGGCCCCGAACCTGTTCGCCCCGACCCTGCCGGGCTACGAGGCCACGTACGACCCGTACGGCCGCCTGAAGACGCCGTCCGGCAACATCGAGAAGGCCAAGGAGCTCCTCAAGGGCGTTCCCGCCGCCGAGAAGAAGCTCGTCTTCGCCTACGGCAACACCGAGCAGGGCCAGAAGCGCAAGGTCGCCATCGAGGACGCCCTGACCAAGGTCGGCATCGAGGTCGTCGCCAAGGAGATCGACTCGGCGAGCTACTACGAGCAGATCGGCAAGGTCAAGAACCCGTACGACATCTACATCTCGGGCTGGGGCCAGGACTGGCCGTCCCCGGCCACCGTCGTCACGCCGATCTACGACGGTGACCAGGTCGCCGACGGCGCGCCGAACTACTCGCACATCAACGACCCGAAGGTCCAGGAGCTCATCAAGAAGGCCCTCGGCCAGCAGCCGACCGAGGCCGCCGCGACCTGGAAGGAAGCGCAGCACTACATCCTCGAGAAGATCAACCCGGGCGCCCCGCTCTGGTACACGAAGCAGTTCCAGCTCTTCGGTTCGAACATCGGCGGTGCCCGCTACAGCACCGAGTCGAGCTACATCGACGTCACCCGTCTGTTCGTGAAGTCGTAACTCTCTACGGCTGATCGCGGGAGTGCGCACCAGGCGGAGCGCACTCCCGCGGTTCCGTGAAACCGCCCACCGCCTCCGCAGAGAGCAGCCTCCCGCCATGCTTCAGTTCATCCTCCGGCGTACGGTCGGTGCCGTCGTCACCCTGTTCCTCATCGGTGCCGCCACGTTCTTCCTCTTCGTCGCCGCACCCTCCGACTACGCCTCCCTGGCCTGCGGCAAGGACTGCTCGCCGGCGAGACTGGAGGACATCCGCCAGGCGCTGGGCCTCAACGAGCCGGTCGCCCAGCAGTTCTGGGAGTTCATGTCCGGCATCGTCGCCGGCCGTGACTTCCCCGACGGTCACTGCGCGGCCCCCTGCCTCGGACAGTCCTTCTACTCGGGCGACTTCGTCTGGGACACGATCATGGACCGGTTCCCGCTGACCCTCTCGCTGACCGTCGGTGCCATGGTGGTCTTCCTGGTCGTCGGCCTCGGGGCGGGCATGCTCGCCGCCTACCGGCGCGGTTCGACGGTGGACAAGGTCGCCACCGGCGCGTCCATGGTGCTCAGCTCGTTCCAGATCTACTTCCTCGGCCCGATCGCGCTGACGATCTTCGTCTACAGCACCGGGTGGATGGAGGACCCCAAGTACGTCCCGTTCACCGAGGACCCGGTCGGATGGCTGGTCGGACTCTCCATCCCGATGGTCGTGATGGCCACCATCTTCACCGCGCAGTACACGCGTATGGCGCGCGCGTCGATGATCGAGCAGCTCGCCGAGGAACACGTGCGCACCGCCCGTGCGAAGGGCATGTCGAAGAAGTACGTCTTCTTCCGCTACGCCTGGCGCGGCTCGCTCATCCCGATCGTCACGGTCCTCGGCATCGACATCAGCGCGCTGCTGGGCGGCGGCGTCGTGACCGAACTGACCTTCTCGCTGCAGGGCATCGGCCGGCTGGCCGTGGACGGCGCCGTCACCAAGGACCTCCCGCTGACGATGGGCGTCATGCTGTTCGGGGCCTTCTTCATCCTGATCCTGAACATTCTCGTCGACATCGTGTACGCGTACATCGACCCGCGCGTCCGGCTCTCCTAGGAAGAACGAACCACCGTGACCACACTGACCAAGACCGAGGACGCCCCGGCCCCGACCGGGCCGGAGAGCTTTCTCTCGGTCCGTGATCTGAAGGTGCAGTTCTCCACCGAGGACGGCATCGTCAAGGCGGTCGACGGCCTCTCCTTCGATGTCGAACGCGGCAAGACCCTGGGCATCGTCGGCGAGTCCGGCTCCGGCAAGTCCGTCACCAACCTGACGGTGCTCGGTCTGCACAACCCGCAGAGCACCACCGTCGAGGGTGAGATCGTCCTCGACGGCAAGGAACTCGTCACCGCCACGGAGAAGGAGCTGGAGCAGCTCCGCGGCAACAAGATGGCGATGATCTTCCAGGACCCGCTGACGGCCCTCTCGCCGTACTACACCGTGGGCCGGCAGCTCTCCGAGCCGTACATGAAGCACACCGGCGCCTCCAAGAAGGAGGCGAAGAGCCGGGCGATCCAGATGCTGGAGAAGGTCGGCATCCCGCAGCCCAAGGTGCGCTTCGACGACTACCCGCACCAGTTCTCCGGCGGCATGCGCCAGCGCGCGATGATCGCCATGGCGCTGATGTGCGACCCCGACCTCCTGATCGCCGACGAGCCGACCACCGCGCTCGACGTGACGGTCCAGGCGCAGATCCTCGACCTCCTCAAGGACCTCCAGCAGGAGTTCGGCTCCGCGATCATCTTCATCACCCACGACCTCGGCGTCATCGGCAACATGGCCGACGACCTGCTGGTGATGTACGCGGGCCGGGCCGTGGAGCGCGGCAGCGTCCGTGAGGTGCTGGGTTCGCCGAAGCACCCCTACACCTGGGGTCTGCTCTCGTCCATGCCGCGCCTGGACGGCGACATCCACGAGATGCTGACGCCCATCCCGGGCTCGCCCCCCTCCCTGCTCAACCCCCCGACCGGGTGCCCCTTCCACCCGCGCTGCGCCTTCCAGGAGCAGGTCGGCAGCCGCTGTGTCAGCGAGCGGCCGGCGCTGCCGGAGGGTCGTGCCTCGGCGTGCCACCTGACGGCCGAGCAGAAGCAGACCATCTTCATCGACACCATCAAGCCCCGGCTGCGCTAGGGAGATCCGAGACATGAGCGAGAACCTCACACTCCCCGCACAGCAGGGCTCCACCGACACCAGGCGCGAGACGCTCCTCAAGGTCGAGGGGCTGAAGAAGCACTTCCCGATCTACGGCGGCTTCCCGATCAAGCGCCAGGTCGGTGCCGTCCAGGCCGTCGACGGGATCGACCTGGACATCGCCGTCGGCGAGAGCGTCGGGATGGTCGGCGAGTCCGGCTGCGGCAAGTCGACGGCCGGCCGGCTCATCACCCGGCTGCTGGAGCCCACCGACGGCAAGATCGTCTACGCGGGCCAGGACATCACGCACGCCTCGCGCAAGAAGATGGCCCCGGTGCGCTCCGAGATCCAGATGATCTTCCAGGACCCGTACTCCTCGCTGAACCCGCGGCAGACGGTCGGCTCCATCATCAAGTCGCCGATGGAGGTCAACGGGATCAACCCGGCGGGCGGCCGGGAGAAGCACGTCCGTGAGCTGCTCGAACTGGTCGGTCTCAACCCCGAGCACTACAACCGCTTCCCGCACGAGTTCTCGGGCGGACAGCGGCAGCGCATCGGCGTGGCGCGTGCCCTCGCGCTGAAGCCGAAGCTGATCGTCGCCGACGAGCCGGTCTCCGCGCTCGACGTGTCGATCCAGGCGCAGGTCGTCAACCTGCTGCAGAAGGTCCAGGAAGAGATGGGCATCGCCTTCCTCTTCATCGCCCACGACCTGGCGATCGTCCGGCACTTCTCGCAGCGCGTCGCGGTGATGTACCTCGGCAAGGTGGTGGAGGTCGGCGACCGGGACTCCATCTACAACCGTCCCCGCCACCCGTACACCCACGCCCTGCTCTCGGCGGTTCCCGAGGTCGACCTCGACGACGAGGCCGCGGGCCGCGAGCGGATCCGTCTGTCGGGCGACGTCCCGTCGCCGATCTTCCCGCCGTCCGGCTGCCGTTTCCGCACCCGCTGCTGGAAGGCGCAGGACAAGTGCGCGACCGAGGAGCCGCCGCTGGTCCAGCTCTCGGGCAACCGTGAGGGCCACCTGTCGGCCTGCCACTTCCCCGAGGACCCGACCACCGAGGCCCGCGACGAGGACATCGTCCTGGACCCGGCGCTGGCGGCGCTGGAGGGCGACGCCGACGACGTCACGGACAAGGGCACGGACTAGAAGAGGCTGCGGCGCCCTCCGTGGGGGAGCGGGGCCGTGCCGGGGGAGACCCCGACGGGACCGGGGCGGAAGCACGTTGCTTCCGCCCCGGTCCTTTGCCGTTCCGGCGCGGGCGCGGGCGTGCAGGGGTCGGTTAACTGTTCGACATCCTCCGGAGCGTCCGCCATGCTCCCCTGCGGCTGTGCCGGCCCGCCGTGCCGCCCGGCCGCGCTCGCGGGGCCGCACCCGTGCGCGCGGCGGAGCGTGCCCCGGGCGGGCCGCGCACGCCGTCCGAAGGCCGTCGCCGCATCCGCGGCGGACGTACCGGCGTCCGGTCGTGACGCCATGAAGGCTCCTGGAGGAACCGGTTGAACCCCACCATCCACAACATCACCTTCGACTGCACCGGGGACCCCTACGACCTGGGGCTGTTCTGGAGCGAGTTGCTCGGGCGGCCCCTGGCCGAGGACGACAAGCCCGGTGACCCGGAGGCCGTGCTGCGCGACCCCGACGGCGGCCCGACCCTGCTCTTCGTCCGGGTCCCCGAGGGCAAGACCGCCAAGAACCGCGTCCATCTCGACCTGCGGCCGAGCGGGCGCACCCGGCGGGCGGAGGTCGAGCGGGCGCTCGCCCTCGGAGCCCGGCTCGTCGACGACCGGACCCGTCCCGACGGACGGGGCTGGGTCACCCTGACCGATCCCGAGGGCAACGAGTTCTGCGTGGAGCGCGGCGACGCGGACACCGTGACGGACGTCCCGGCCGCGTCGGCCGAGCAGGGGGACTGAGCAGGAGGACCGAGCGGGATCGAGAGCGTGCCGGACGCCCTGGCCGCCCCTCCCGTCCGCACGGACGGGAGGGGCGGCCAGGGCGCCCGTGGAGGACACGTCTCCGTGTGGCGGACGCGTGTCCCCGAGTGCCCGGACACTCGGAAGGCCTGAGTAAATGTGCGATATGTCCGCCATGGGAAGATATTGGGCCTTAAAGGAACACCGCACCGGAGCCGGACGTGTCCCCACCCCGACTCCGGCGCCGGCGGCACAGCGCACTCTCGAGGAGGCACTCCATGCGTGGAGCCACGCACGCCAAATGGGCCGCATGCGCGGCGGCGGTAGCCCTGGCGGCGTCCGCCTGCGGAGGCGGAGGGAGCGACAGCGGCGGCTCCGGCGGCACCGTCAGCGCTTCCTGGGGCGACCCGCAGAACCCGCTGGAACCGGCCAACACCAATGAGGTGCAGGGCGGCAAGGTCCTCGACATGACCTTCCGCGGGCTGAAGCGGTACAACGCCGAGACCGGCGCCGCCGAGGACATGCTCGCCGAGAAGATCGAGACCTCGGACTCGCAGAACTTCACCATCACGGTCAAGGACGGCTGGAAGTTCAGCAACGGCGAGGCCGTCACCGCCCAGTCCTTCGTCGACGCCTGGAACTACGGCGCCAGCCTGAAGAACAACCAGAAGAACGCGTACTTCTTCGGGTACATCCAGGGCTACGACAAGACGCACCCCGACACGGGCAGCCAGAGCGCCGACACCCTCTCCGGGCTCAAGGTGACCGGCACGAACACCTTCACGGTCGCGCTCACCCAGAAGTTCTCGACGTTCCCGGACACCCTCGGCTACGCGGCCTTCTCACCGCTGCCCAAGGCGTTCTTCAGCGACCACGCCGCCTGGGTCGCGAAGCCCATCGGCAACGGCCCGTACACCATCAGCAGCTACACCAAGGGCTCCGAGATGTCCCTCACGAAGTGGGACGACTACCCCGGTGACGACAAGGCGAAGAACGACGGTGTGACCCTCAAGGTCTACACGGACAACAACACCGCCTACAACGACCTGCTGGCCGGCAACCTCGACCTCGTCGACGACATCCCAGCGGCCCAGCTCAAGAACGCCAAGAGCGACCTGGACGGCCGTTACCTCAACACCCCGGCCGGCATCATCCAGACGCTCGCGTTCCCGTTCTACGACCCGAAGTGGGACACCAGCGGCGCCACCAAGGTCCGTCAGGGACTGTCCATGGCGATCAACCGCCAGCAGATCACCGACACCATCTTCCAGAAGACGCGGACGCCCGCGAGCGACTGGACCTCACCGGTGCTCGGCGAGAAGGGCGGGTTCCAGGAAGGCCTGTGCGGCAAGTACTGCGAATACAACCCGTCCGAGGCCAAGAAGATGATCCAGGACGGCGGCGGCCTGCCCGGAGGCCAGGTCAAGATCTCGTACAACGCGGACACCGGCTCCCACAAGGAATGGGTCGACGCCGTCTGCAACTCGATCAACAACGCCCTCGGCAACGACAAGGCCTGCGTCGGCAACCCGGTCGGCACCTTCGCCGACTTCCGCAACCAGATCGGTGAGCACAAGATGCCCGGTCCGTTCCGGGCCGGCTGGCAGATGGACTACCCGCTGATCCAGAACTTCCTCCAGCCGCTGTACTACACGAACGCCTCCTCCAACGACGGCCAGTGGTCCAACAAGCAGTTCGACGACCTGGTCAACCAGGCGAACGCGGAGACCGACACCGGCAAGGCCATCGAGCTCTTCCAGCAGGCCGAAGGCGTCGTACGGGACAACATGGCCGCCATCCCGCTCTGGTACCAGAACGGCAGCGCCGGCTACTCGGACAGGGTCTCGAACGTGGCCCTGAACCAGTTCAGCGTGCCCGTCTACAACGAGATCACCGTCAACTGAGCCGCCCCGGCGGGCCCGCTCCGGCGGGCCCGCCCCTCTATCTCCGGAGCACTCATGGGACGGTACGTCATCCGGCGTCTGCTGCAGATGATCCCGGTGTTCATCGGCGCCACAGCGCTCATCTTCCTGATGGTGTACGTCATGGGCGACCCCATCGCGGGACTGTGCGGCGACCGGCAGTGCGACCCCGCCACGGCCGCCCAGCTCAGGAAGGAGTACAACCTCGACAAGAACCCCTTCATCCAGTACTTGCTGTATTTGAAGAACATCTTCACCGGTGACTTCGGCACCGCGTTCAACGGCCAGCCGGTCACCGAGCTGATGTCCACCGCCTTCCCGGTCACCATCCGGCTGACGATCGTCGCGATCTTCTTCGAGATCGTCATCGGCATCACGCTCGGCGTCGTCACCGGTCTGCGCCGGGGCAAGCCCGTCGACACCGGTGTCCTGCTGCTCACCCTCGTGGTCATCTCCGTGCCGACCTTCGTCACCGGTCTGCTGGCCCAGCTCCTGCTCGGCGTCCAGTGGGGCTGGATCGAGCCGTCGGTCTCCTCGGAGGCCACCTTCGGCGAACTGATCGTGCCGGGCCTGGTGCTCGCCTCGGTCTCCCTCGCCTACGTCACCCGGCTCACCCGGACCTCCATCGCGGAGAACAAGCGGTCCGACTACGTCCGCACGGCCGTCGCCAAGGGGCTGCCGCGGCGCCGCGTGACCATCCGGCACCTGCTGCGCAACTCGCTGATCCCCGTGGTCACCTTCATCGGCACCGACATCGGCGCGCTCATGGGCGGCGCGATCGTCACCGAGCGGATCTTCAACATCCACGGCGTCGGTTATCAGCTCTACCAGGGGATCGTGCGTCAGAGCACCCAGACCGTCGTCGGCTTCGTGACCATCCTCGTCCTCGTCTTCATGGTCGCCAACCTGCTCGTCGACCTCCTGTACGCCGTACTCGACCCGAGGATCCGCTATGCCTGAGCAGCCTCCGTACGAGGAAGAGGAATTCCACCACGGCCCCGAAGGTCCGCCGCCGGAGGACCTGGCGATCGCCCCGACCGGCTTCGGAGGCACGATGGACCTCGGGACGAGCGAGGCGGAGACCCTGGAGAAGACCCCGGGCGGGCCGGAGGGCACGGGACCCAAGGAGAAGCCGCGCTCCCTGTGGTCCGACGCCTGGCGGGACCTGCGCCGCAACCCCGTCTTCATCATCTCCGGACTCGTCATCGTCTTCCTGGTCGTCATCTCGATCTGGCCCTCGCTGATCACCGACCAGAGCCCCCTCAAGTGCGACCTCTCCAAGGCCCAGCAGGGCTCGCAGCCCGGACACCCCTTCGGCTACGACGGACAGGGCTGCGACGTCTACACGCGGACCGTGTACGGGACCCGCGTCTCGATCAGCGTCGGCGTCCTCGCCACGCTCGGGGTCGCGATCCTCGGCTCGGTCCTCGGCGGGCTGGCCGGTTTCTACGGCGGGCTGGGCGACTCGCTCCTGTCCCGGACCACCGACATCTTCTTCGCGATCCCCGTCGTCCTCGGCGGCCTGGTCCTCCTCTCCGTGGTGACCAGCAACACGATCTGGCCGGTCGTCGGGTTCATGGTGCTGCTCGGCTGGCCGCAGATCTCCCGCATCGCGCGCGGCTCGGTCATCACCACCAAGGAGAACGACTACGTCCACGCGGCCCGCGCGCTCGGCGCCTCCAACTCGCGGATGATGCTGCGGCACATCGCCCCGAACGCGGTCGCGCCGGTGATCGTCGTCGCGACCATCGCGCTCGGTACGTACATCTCGCTGGAGGCGACGCTGTCGTACCTCGGCGTCGGTCTCAAGCCCCCGACGGTGAGCTGGGGCATCGACATCTCCTCGGCCTCCGCGTACATCCGCCAGGCCCCGCACATGCTGCTGTGGCCGGCCGGCGCGCTCGCGATCACCGTGCTCGCGTTCATCATGCTCGGCGACGCGGTGCGCGACGCCCTCGACCCGAAGCTGAGGTGAGAGCCGTGCTGCTCGAAGTACGCGACCTGCAGGTGGAGTTCAGGACCCGGGACGGGGTCGCCAAGGCCGTCAACGGGGTCACGTACAGCGTCGACGAGGGCGAGACGCTCGCCGTGCTCGGCGAGTCCGGCTCCGGCAAGTCGGTGACCGCCCAGGCCGTCATGGGCATCCTCGACATGCCTCCGGGGAAGATCACCGGCGGCGAGATCCTCTTCCAGGGCAAGGACCTGCTGAAGTTCAAGGAGGAGGAGCGGCGCAAGGTGCGCGGCGCCGAGATGGCGATGATCTTCCAGGACGCGCTGTCGTCCCTGAACCCCGTCATCAGCGTCGGCGACCAGCTCGGCGAGATGTTCACCGTGCACCGCGGGATGAAGCGCAAGGAGGCCCGCGCCAAGGCGGTCGAGCTGATGGAGCGCGTGCGCATCCCGGCCGCGGCCGAGCGCGTGCGGGACTATCCGCACCAGTTCTCCGGCGGCATGCGCCAGCGCATCATGATCGCCATGGCGCTGGCCCTGGAACCCGCCCTGATCATCGCCGACGAGCCGACCACCGCGCTCGACGTCACCGTGCAGGCCCAGGTCATGGAGCTGCTCGCGGAACTGCAGCGCGAACTCCACATGGGGCTCATCCTCATCACCCACGACCTCGGCGTGGTCGCGGACGTCGCCGACAAGATCGCCGTGATGTACGCGGGCCGGATCGTCGAGAACGCACCCGTCCACGACATCTACAAGGCGCCCGCCCACCCGTACACCAAGGGGCTGCTGGACTCGATCCCCCGGCTCGACCAGAAGGGCGAGGAGCTGTACGCCATCAAGGGGCTGCCGCCCAACCTGATGCGCATCCCGCCGGGCTGTGCCTTCAACCCGCGCTGCCCGATGGCCCAGGACATCTGCCGCACCGAGGTGCCGCCGCTCTTCGAGGTCGACGAGGACCGCGGGAGCGCCTGCTTCTTCTGGAGGGAGTGCCTCGATGACACAAGCCGCGACTGAACCGCTGCTGGAGGTCAGAGGACTGGTCAAACACTTCCCCCTCACCCAGGGGATCCTGTTCAAGAAGCAGGTCGGGGCCGTCAAGGCGGTCGACGGCGTCGACTTCCACCTCGGCCGCGGCGAGACCCTCGGCATCGTCGGCGAGTCCGGCTGCGGCAAGTCCACGGTCGCCAAGATGCTGGTCAACCTGGAGAAGCCCACCGAGGGGGCGATCAGGTACAAGGGCGAGGACATCACCCGGCTGTCCGGCAAGGCGCTCAAGGCCGTGCGCCGCAACATCCAGATGGTCTTCCAGGACCCGTACACCTCGCTCAACCCGCGCATGACCGTCGGGGACATCATCGGGGAGCCGTACGACATCCACCCCGAGGTCGCCCCGAAGGGCGACCGGCGGCGCAGGGTCCAGGAACTGCTGGACGTGGTCGGGCTCAACCCGGAGTACATCAACCGCTATCCGCACCAGTTCTCCGGCGGCCAGCGCCAGCGCATCGGCATCGCCCGGGGCCTGGCGCTGCGGCCCGAGATCATCGTCGCCGACGAGCCGGTCTCCGCGCTCGACGTCTCCGTGCAGGCGCAGGTGATCAACCTGCTGGACCGGCTCCAGGCCGAGTTCGAGCTCAGTTACGTCTTCATCGCGCACGACCTGTCGATCGTGCGGCACATCTCCGACCGGGTCGGGGTGATGTACCTCGGGCGGATCGTGGAGACCGGCAAGGACGTCGAGATCTACGACCACCCGACGCACCCCTACACCCAGGCGCTGCTGTCCGCCGTGCCCGTGCCGGACCCGGAGGCCCGGGAGCACCGGGAGCGGATCATCCTCCACGGGGACGTGCCCTCGCCCGCGAACGTCCCCTCCGGCTGCCGGTTCCGCACCCGCTGCTGGAAGGCGCAGGAGCGCTGCACGCTGGAGGTGCCGCTGCTCGCGGTGCCGGCCGAGTTCCGGCTCGTCGAGGGTCCGGCCGCCCACGACTCGGCCTGTCACTTCGCGGAGGAGAAGCAGGTCGTGCCTCCGGAGGAGTCGTCCGACGGGCCGGAATAGTGGCACAAATGCGAACGAACTTCGTTAACACACAGGCAACTTGACGGAAGCGGTACCGATATACGGACGCGTCAGGGTGTACAACGTACGGCCGTGCGGGTGCCGTGAACGAGCCGGGGTGTCGCCATGTCACCCCGGCTCGTTGCTTTCCCGGCGGGCCGGGGCGGATCAGCCCAGCCCGAGGGAGCGCTTCAGGAAGTCCACCTGGAGCAGGAGCAGGTTCTCGGCGACCGTCTCCTGCGGGGTCATGTGGGTGACCCCCGACAGCGGCAGCACCTCGTGCGGGCGGCCCGCGGCCAGCAGGGCCGAGGAGAGCCGCAGGGCGTGCGCCACCACCACGTTGTCGTCCGCGAGGCCGTGCACGATCATCAGCGGCCGGTGCGTGTCCGCGGGCGCGGACAGCCCCTCGTCGGTGACCAGTGAACTCCTCGCGTACGCGGCCGGGTTCGTCGACGGGTCGCCGAGGTACCGCTCCGTGTAGTGGGTGTCGTACAGCCGCCAGTCCGCCACCGGGGCCCCCGCGATGCCCGCGTGGAAGACATCGGGGCGGCGCAGCACGGCGAGTCCCGCGAGCCAGCCGCCGTACGACCAGCCGCGGATCGCCACCCGGGACAGGTCGAGCGGGAAGCGCCCGGCGAGCGAGTGCAGCGCCTCCACCTGGTCGTCGAGGGACGGCGTCAGGTCGTCGCGGAGCGCCTTCTCCCAGGCGGGGGAGCGGCCCGGCGTGCCGCGGCCGTCGGCGACGACCACCGCGAAGCCCTGGTCGGCGAACCACTGCGAGGTGAGGTGCGCGTTGTGCGCGGCCAGCACCCGGGGGCCGTGCGGGCCGCCGTAGGGGTCCATGAGGACGGGCAGGGGGTCGTCGCCGTCATAGCCAGTGGGCATGAGCACGGCGCATGGGATTTTCTGTGCGCCCCCCTGTGTGAGCGTCACGCGCGGGGACAAACCAGGATCTTCGGCGTACGAGGGGATGGTCGCCAGACGCTTCCCGTCGCGCAGCACCCGCACCTGGGCTCCAGGCCGGTCGAGCACCGACGACACGAGCACGGTCACGCCCCCGGCGCGCACGGCCGAGTGCACGCCCGGCTCCTGCGAGACGCGCTCCAGGCCGAGTTCGTTCACCCGGTACACGTGCACTTCACCCGTTTCGGGCGAGCTCGCGCCCTCGCCCGCCGAGGCCGCGACCAGCACGTCGCCGGCCGACACGTCGAGCACCGCGCGGACGTGCAACTGGGCTCCCGTCAGCGGACGTTCGCCGAACGCCAGGACCCGCGCGCCGCCCTCGTCGGCGATCCGCACGAGCTGTCCGCCCGGGCTCCAGCACGGCACACCAGGGAAAAGATCAAGCCAATTCGGATCTTGATCAGCATGCACCATCCGGGTCGCCCCGGAATCCGGGTCCACGGCCAGGAAGAGCTGGCTGCGCTGGTCCCTCGCCTGCACGAGAAGCAGTGGCGCACCCCCCGCTGACCAGTGCACATGTGCCAGATACGGGTAGCGCGCCCGGTCCCAGGACACCTCGGTGCGCACCCCGTCGAGCCCGAACACGAAGAGCCGCACCTCCGCGTTGGCGCTGCCCGCCACCGGATAGGCGACCCGCTGCGGATCGGCTTCCGGGCGCGCCGGATCGGAGATCCACCAGCGCTGCACCGGCGTGTCGTCCACCCGCGCGACGAGCAGCCGGTCCCCTTCGGGCGACCACCAGAAGCCGCGCGAACGCCCCATCTCCTCGGCCGCGATGAACTCGGCCAGTCCGTAGGAGACCGTGCCCGGGCCCGCCGGCCGCTCCGGTTCCACGAGGGCCCGGTCGTCCTCGCCCTCGGCCCCGACGACGCGCAGCGCGCCCTGGGAGACGTACGCCACGAGCGTGCCGTCCGGAGAGGGGCGCGGGTCGATCACCGGCCCGGGGACCGGGAGTTCACGTGCCGTGCCGGCCCGCAGCTCGGCCGTGAACAGCCGCCCTGACAAGGTGAAACAGGCCAATTCCGCGGCCGCGTCGGTGGCGTACCCGACGATGCCCGCGCCGTCCTCGCGGCTGCGCTCGCGACGCGCCCGCTCCTGGGGGGAGAGGTGCTCGGCGGCCCCGCCGAGCAGGGCGGACGGGTCGGCCACCACCCGCTCGCGGCCCTCCGGCACGTCGAGGACCCACAGCCGGTTCGCCCGCTCCGTACCGGACGGGGACCGCAGGAAGACCACGCGGGAGCCGTCGGGGGACACGGTGAACGCGCGCGGCGCGCCGGAGGTGAACCGCTGGGTGCGGGCGTACCGTCGCGGGAAGGAGAGGGGCTCGTTCGTCATGGGTCGACCATATTGGCCATGCGCCCCCTTGTGCGGCCGTGCGCCGATCGATGCGCGCGTACGGATAGTTATGATCACTAGCGCAGTGTGGGTAGGGAACAGCTGACTGCTGTTCGGATGTACCGACCCTCGTGTCCGACCCCGTACCGGACCCCAAGTCCCTGGGAACTTTGGAGGTGAGCCGCCGTGGCACTCTCGATTTCGGCGGTGGTGCTGCTGGCGATCATCGTCTTTCTTCTGATCAAGAAGTCAGGACTGAAAGGCGGGCACGCGGTCGTCTGCATGCTGCTCGGCTTCTATCTCGCCTCCTCCACCATCGCGCCCACGATCAGCGATCTGACCACGAACGTGGCGAGCATGATCGGCAGCATCAAGTTCTGATCCGCTGCTGAGCTGCCGCCGGCCTGCGCGGTGACGAGGGCTCAGGGGGCTCCGGGACACGCCTGCCCGGAGCCCGCACCCGCGGCTTGTTTCGGCTCTCTTTCCGGCGCCTGGCTCCCGTCACAGCGCCGGGTGTGTCGGAGCCCCCTCGGCCCGGGGCCGGTCCGCATGCTTCGATCCGGGCCGTGACCCGCTCTGCCCGGCCGACGGCCGTGGAGCATGCCTGAGTCGGCGACTCCGCATGGGGCAGGACCCGCTGTCGGGTGAGCGGACCTCAATGACGGGCGAGCCGGTCGATCCTGACGGTGACGAGCCATGCGGTGGCCGGGGGATCCCCGCGGGTGCGGGGAGCAGCGTGCGTCACCTGCGAGTTTCTCTCAAAGGGGGCAGGTTTTTCGGCACTTTTGTTGACTCTCGCATTCTTCTCAAAGTGTCGCAATCGGTGACACCTGGTCTATAGGCGTCATCGGGTCCGTGCATGCCGGGACCATACCCGCGGACACCGGCACGAGGAGCGGTTGGCAGTCCTTGGAGGCGTGGGCTGGGGCAGGTATGTGTGACGGGGTGGTCAGCGGCAGTCTCGTGGGTTTATGCCGGAACAAGGCACTTCGTGCTGCCAATTGCTGTATTCGTCGAGGCACGACGTACGCAGGGGGCACGTTTGCAGACGGAGTTGAGCAGGCGACTCGCAAGGCCGGCCCGGTCGGTGTGGGCCAAGCATGATCGTGACACCGATGGCTGGCTGCCACTGTGGCGGCACATGGAGGACAGTGCCGCTGTCGCCGGACTGTTGTGGGATGAGTGGCTTCCGGCCGGTGTGCGGCGGTTGATCGCCGAGGCGCTGCCTGCGGGGGAGGCGGATGGGCGGAAGCTGGCTGTATGGCTCGCCGGTGTGCATGACATCGGCAAGGCGACACCGGCTTTCGCCTGTCAGGTGGATCAACTCGCCGACGTGATGCGGACGCAGGGGTTGGAGATGCGGTCCCGTCAGGCGATGGGGCCGGACCGGCGACTGGCACCGCACGGACTGGCCGGTCAGATACTGCTGGGGGAGTGGCTCCAGGAGCGGCACGGGTGGGCGGCGAGGCAGACGGGCCAGTTCACCGTCGCTGTGGGCGGGCATCACGGAGTCCCGCCGGAGAACGGGCAGATCAAGGCGCTTTACGACCATGAGGAGTTGCTGCGCACGCCGGGCCCCAGCAGCGGAGTGTGGCGGCAGGCCCAGACCGAGTTGCTGGACGCTTGCGCTGACGTCTTCGGCGTGCGGGGCAAGCTCCAGTCATGGCAGACGGTGAAGGTGCCGCAGCCGGTGCAGGTGCTGCTGACGGCTTTGGTGATCGTCTCCGATTGGATCGCGAGCAATCCTGATCTCTTTCCGTACTTCCCGGATGCCGGTTCCCGGGACGGCGAGGAGCGGCTGGTCGCGGCGTGGCGTGGGCTGGATCTTCCGCCCGCGTGGCGGGCTGTGGAGCCCGCAGAGGATGCGCAGGAACTGTTCGCGTCCAGGTTCGGGCTTCCGGCGGGGGCGAAGGTCCGCCCGGTGCAGGAGGCAGCGGTGGGGCTGGCGCGGGAGATGGACGCGCCGGGGCTGATGGTCATCGAGGCGCCGATGGGTGAGGGCAAGACGGAGGCGGCGCTTGCCGTGGCGGAGGTTTTCGCAGCACGTTCGGGTGCGGGCGGGGTGTTCTTCGCGTTGCCGACCATGGCGACGGGTAACGCCATGTTTCCGCGGTTGCTGGAGTGGCTGAAGCGGCTGCCCGGTGAGGGCGGTGGGCGGCACTCGGTGCACCTTGCGCATTCCAAGGCGGCGCTGAACGAGGCTTTCGCGGGGCTGCTGGCTGGTGGCGGGCGGGTGGCGGCCGTGGACGTGGATGCGGATGCTCCGGGGCCCGGGGCGGCGGGTGCCGAACTGGTGGCGCACGCCTGGCTGCGGGGCCGTAAGAAGGCGATGCTGGCGTCGTTCGTGGCCGGCACTGTCGATCAGCTGCTGTTCGCGGGGCTGAAGAGCCGCCATCTGGCGCTTCGTCATCTGGCGGTGGCGGGCAAGGTCGTCGTGATCGACGAGGCGCACGCCTACGACACCTACATGAGTGTCTACCTGGACCGGGTGCTGACCTGGCTGGGTGCGTACCGGGTGCCGGTGGTGGTGCTGTCGGCGACGCTGCCTGCCGGGCGCCGACGGCAGCTGGTCGAGGCGTACGCCGGAGTCCGTGACGAGGCGGCCGGGAGCGCGCCGGACGAGGCGGTGTATCCGCTGCTGACTGCTGTGGTGCCGGGAGGCAGGCCCGTGGCGCGCTGTCCGGCCGCGTCGGCCCGCAGCACGGATGTCCGCGTGGAGCGCCTGGCAGACGGGCCGGACGTGCTGGCAGACCGGCTTGAGCGGGAACTGGTGGACGGCGGATGCGTGCTGGTCGTGCGGAACACGGTCAAGCGGGTGCTGGAGACCGCTCGGGTGCTGCGGGAGAAATTTGGCGAGCAGGATGTCACGGTGGCGCACTCGTGCTTCGTCGATGTCGACCGGGCGGCGAAGGACAGCGACTTGCTGCGGCGGTTCGGTCCGCCGGGCAAAGCGACGGCCCGACCCGCAGGGCGGCACATCGTGGTGGCCAGCCAGGTGGCCGAGCAGTCCCTGGACGTGGACTTCGATCTGCTGGTCAGCGATCTGTGCCCGGTGGACCTGCTGCTGCAGCGGATGGGCCGGCTCCACCGGCATCAGCGCGGTGCGGGCCAGTCGGAGCGGCCTGCGCGGCTGCGGACGGCCCGGTGCCTGCTGACCGGGGCGGACTGGGAGGCACCCGTGCCCGTCCCCGTGCGGGGGTCGGTCGCGGTGTACGGGGCGTACGCGCTGCTGCGGTCGGCTGCCGTGCTGTTGCCCCATCTGGAGGGCGGGCCGCGGCGACCGGTGCGGCTGCCTGCCGATATCAGCCCGCTCGTGCAGGGCGCTTACGGGGATGCCCCGGTAGAGCTGGAGGGGTGGGCGCCGACGGTGGAGGAGGCGCGGGAGCGGTTCGAGCGGCACCGTGCCGATCAGGAGGAACGGGCGGCGGCGTTCCGGCTTGGCGAGGTGGGCCGTGCGGGCAGGCCGCTGTTCGGATGGGTGGCGGCCGGGGTGGGCGACACCGATGACACCCGTGCCGGGCGGGCGCAGGTCCGTGACAGCCGGGAGAGCCTGGAGGTCGTGGTCGTGCAGCGGCGCGCAGACGGCACACTCACCACGCTGCCGTGGCTGGGCACCGACACGAGAGGCCGCGAGCGCGGCGGGCTGGAACTGCCCCAGGATCAGACGCCGGGACCGTTCACGGCCCGTGTGGCGGCGAGTTGCGGGCTGAGACTGCCCATCCAGTTCTCCTACGCCGAGACGATGGACCGGGCGATCGGAGAACTGGAGCAGCTGTATGTGTGCGCATGGCAGGGCAAGGACAGCCCATGGCTGTCTGACCAGCTGATTCTTGCGCTCGATGAGGATTGTCAGACCCGACTGGCAGGCTTTGCACTTCACTACAGCCCGCTGGACGGCCTGGAGGTGACCCGTGTCTGAACCGACCGGCAACAGCGCGGCTCCTGCCCCACAGTTCGACCTGACGAGCCGACCGTGGATCGAGGTCCTCGGCCCTGACGGCGTGCAGGAAGAGCTGTCACTGCGTGAGGTGTTCGACCGGGCCGGTGAGGTGCGCCGGATCGTGGGGGAGCTGCCCACCCAGGAGTTCGCTCTGCTGCGGCTGCTGCTGGCCGTTGCTCACGATGCCCTCGACGGCCCGCGCGACATCGAGCACTGGGCGGACCTGTGGGCCGACCAGGATTGCTTCGCCGATGTCGCCGCCTATCTGGACGCCCACCGTGAACGCTTCGATCTGCTTCACCCGGTTCAACCGTTCTTCCAGACGGCCGAGTTGCGCACGGCGAAGGACGAGGTGTTCTCCCTCAACCGGATCGTGGCCGACGTGCCCAACGGTGAGCCGTTCTTCACCGCCCGGATGCCCACTGTGGAGAGGCTCACCTTCGCCGAGGCGGCCCGCTGGGTCGTTCACGCCCATGCCTACGACACCTCCGGGATCAAGTCCGGCGCGGTGGGCGACGACCGGGTCAAGGGCGGCAAGGTGTATCCGCTGGGTACCGGGTGGGCCGGAGGTCTCGGCGGGGTCTTCGTGGAGGGCGACACACTCCGCGAGACGCTGCTGCTGAATCTCGTGGCAGCCGACACCGACGAGATGGAGTTCACGGCTGGCGACCGGCCGGCCTGGCGGCGTGAACCGTGCGGCCCCGGCGGCGGCGAACGCACCCCCACCGGTGTGCGCGACCTGTACACGTGGCAGTCGCGTCGGCTGCGGCTGCACCACGACGAGAGCGGCGTCCACGGAGTGGTCCTCGGCTACGGTGATCCGCTCGCCTCCCGCAACACGCACCGCCGGGAGCCGATGACCGCCTGGCGGCGCAGCCCGGCCCAGGAGAAGAAGCTGCGCCGGTCACCGATCTACCTCCCCCGCGAGCATGATCCGGCCCGCTCCGCCTGGCGGGGCATCGCCTCGCTCGTCGCAGACCGATCGGAGACCACCCAGGGCACGGAAGCCGCCCCGTACCTGCGACCGGGGATTCTGGAGTGGATCGCCAGGCTGGTCACCGACGGGGAACTGCCGCGGGGCTTTCTGGTCAGGGCCCGGATCATCGGCGCCGCGTACGGGACGCAGCAGTCCGTGATCGACGAGGTCGTCGACGACCGGCTGACCATGCCCGTGGTGCTGCTGCACCGGCAGGAGCGTACGTGTGCCCGGCAGGCGATCGGCGCGGCCGAGGACGCCGACCTCGCGGTCCGCGCGCTCGGTGACCTGGCCACCGATCTGGCGCGCGCGGCAGGTTCCGAGGGGGAGGGGCAGCGGTCGGCAGCCCGGGAACTGGGCTTCGCCGCTGTGGAGAACCCCTACCGCGTCTGGCTCGCGGCCCTCGCACCGGACGACGATCCGTTCGAGCGACGTCGTGTCTGGCAGCGCGACGTGCACCGTCTGGTCGGCGAGCTCGGTGAGCGGCTTATCGAGCAGGCGGGGGACGCTGCCTGGCAGGGCAGGACGGTCACCGACAAGAAGAGCACGCAGTGGCTCAACGCTGGCCTGGCCGACCGGTGGTTCCGCGCCCGTCTGGCCCGCGTCCTGCCCGGCGCGTACGCCTCGGGCCCAGAGCCCCAAGGCGGCCCCCTGCCGCCCCGCCCAACCTCTCCCGGCACGTCCGAACCGGTGGAGCCCGGCTCCCCCGTGACCGACCCGAAGGTGCCCGTATGACCACCACCACGACCGCCGTGCCGACTGTTCGTACACGGGTCGCCGAGCTGGCTGCCGCACAGATCACCGGATGGCAGGAGGGCTACCTCGACGACCGGTCCACGGCCGTCGCGGCGCTCGCCCGGCTGCGCCGCGGCGCAGGCCGCGATGCAGCCGACCTGCCCGATCTGTGGACGCTGATCGACACCTCACCCCTGCACACCCGCGTCGAAGGCGTTCGGCCTCTCAGAGAGGAGGAACTCGTGCGGGCGGAGAACGCCGTGCACGTGGCCCTCACCCTGTGGGCGCTGCACCAGCAGTCCCGAGGCGCGCGCATGCACCGCCCGCACTCTCCGCGGCGTCCGGCCGGACTGGGCGCGGCCGCCCGGCGCCTCATGCCGCCGGGCGGCATCGACGAACCCGTACGCAAGCGTCTGGTGCGGGCCGGTACCGCAGCAGACCTGACCACCCTGTCCCAGCGGCTGCGCGAACTCGTCGTCCTGCTGCGCCGCGAGGACATCCCGCTCGACTACGGCCTGCTCGCGGGACAGCTTTACGCGTGGCAGTGGCCCGGCGGCGACGGCGCCGTCCGCCGCGAATGGGGTCGGTCCTTCCACGCCTGGCAGGAAGCGGACGCGAACCCGCCGCGCGAGAACACCGACGACGACACCTCCCGCCCCACGGACCGAGACAAGGACGCCTCGTGAACCGCATCTTCCTCGACGTGCACGCCCTGCAGACCGTCCCGCCCAGCAACCTCAACCGCGATGACACCGGCGCACCGAAGACGGCCGTGTACGGGGGCGTGTCCCGAGCCCGCGTCTCCAGCCAGGCGTGGAAGCGGGCCACCCGCACCTACTTCGACGACGAACGCCTCCTCGACCCGGGCGAACTCGGTGTGCGGACGAAGAAGGTCGTGGAGGTGCTCGCCGAGCGGATCGCCTCGCTGGACGAATCCTTGCGCGGGCAGAGGGCGCTCCAGCTCGCCGACGAGACGGTGAAGGCCACCGGGCTGAAGACGGAGGTGCCCAAGCGGAAGGCCGACGCCGCCAAGGAGAGCGGGGCGGCCGTGGCACCCGAGGCGAAGTACCTGGTCTTCCTCAGCTCCCGTCAGCTCGACGGCCTGGCCCGCCTCGCCGTCGACGGCGCCGCCGACATCACCGCGTACCTGAAAGAGAAGGCGAACAAGGACAAGGCCAAGGAGATCGCGGACAGCCGCCACTCCGTCGACATCGCGCTCTTCGGACGGATGGTCGCCGACGCCGCCGACTTCAACGTCGATGCCGCGGTCCAGGTCGCCCACGCGCTCAGCGTCCACCGGGTGGAGAACGAGTCCGACTACTACACCGCGGTCGACGACGAGAACACCGAGGAGGAGACCGGCGCCGGAATGATCGGCACCGTCGACTTCAACTCCGCCACCCTCTACCGCTACGCCGCCCTGGGCGTACACCAGCTCGCCGCGAACCTCGGCCAGGGACTGCGTGAGGACGAACCTCGCACCGAGCCCGTGCGCCGCGCCGTGGAGGCGTTCGTGCACAGCTTCGTCGCCTCACTGCCCACCGGAAAGATCAACACCTTCGGTCACCACACCTTGCCCGACGCCGTCGTCGTCAAGCTCCGCACCACCCGCCCGATCAGCTTCGTCGCCGCCTTCGAAGAGCCTGTCCGAGGCGACCAGGGCGGCCATGTCCGCGAGGCTTCCGACCGGCTCGCCGCCTACATCCCCGACATCGAACGCGCCTACGGTGACCAGGAATCCACCCTCACCTGGGTCCTGCGCGTCGGCCCCAACACTCTCAAGCTCGCCGGCCTCGGCCCCGAGTCCGACACCCTGGGCGATCTCGTCACCGCCGTCGGCCGCGCCGTCGCCGAACGGCTGGAGCAGCCCGTATGAGTGGTGTGCTCGTCCTGCGTCTGGCAGGCCCCCTGCAGTCCTGGGGGGCCTCCTCCCGTTTCACCCGCCGCACCACCGAGTCCGCCCCCACCAAGAGCGGCGTCATCGGCCTGCTCGCCGCCGCAGCGGGAATCGAACGCGGCGACGACACGGCACTCGCGCCCTTGGCGGCTCTGCGGTTCGGCGTCCGGATCGACCAACCCGGCACCCGCATCAGGGATTTCCACACCGCACACCATGGAGTCAGCGGCAAGTCGATGCCGCTGTCGGAGCGCTTCTACCTCGCGGACGCCGTGTTCGTCGCCGCCCTGGAAGGCGAGCACACACTGCTGGCGCAGTCGTACGCAGCCCTCAAGTCCCCGGTGTACGCGCCGTTCCTCGGCCGTCGCTCCTGCCCACCGGCCGAACGACTCGAACTCGGCCTGTACGAAGACGCCCGGCTGGAGAGCGTGTTGGCACAGGTGCCCTGGCAGGCGTCCTCCTGGTACCGCAGACGGCATCGTCACCAGGCCCCGGAAGGACTGACCGTGCTGCGCGAGGCGGCAGCCTCCGAACACACCGCCGCGGACACCCTGCGCGATCAGCCGCTCAGCTTCACCGCCGCACACCGCCGCCACGCCCTGCGCACCGTCGTCACCACCACAGTGCCCCTGCCCGGCGTTCCGGCCGAAGTCCCGCGCCACGACCCGTTCGATGCTCTGGAGGATGAGAGCAGCTGATGTTCCTCTCCCGCTTCCGCGTGAACACGGCGCGGCCCGGCGCCCGGCGCCTGCTGTCCTCGCCGCAGGTCATGCACGCGGCCGTGATGTCCTCGTTCCCCACGCTGCTGCCCACCGACATCCCCGATCCGGACGTCCCGCGCGTGCTGTGGCGCCTGGACCACCAGGCCCGCGCCGAGGTGATCCTGTACATCGTCAGCCCCGAGCCCCCGGACCTGACCCACCTGGTCGAGCAGGCAGGCTGGCCGGCCGTCGCCGGTCCTGACGCCCCCGGCTGGCAGACCAAGCCCTACGCTCCGCTCCTCGACAAGCTGTCCACGGGCGACCGCTGGGCCTTCCGACTGACCGCCAACCCGGTCCACACCATCCGCCGCAAGGACAACGAACCTCGCAAGGTCACCGCCCACCTCACCCCCGTGCACCAGATGCGATGGCTCCTCGAACGCCAGGAGCGCTGCGGTTTCCGCATCCTGGAGAAGGGCGACGACAAGCGACTGCTGCCGCACGGCACGACCTACCACGGCAAAAACCAGCACCACGGAGACCAGTACGAACTGTCCGTCCGCAACCAGAACAGCCGCTCCTTCGACAAGTCCAGGAGTGCGGAAGGAAGCAGGCGCGGCAAACCCGTCACCCTTGTCGCCATAACCTTCGACGGCCGCCTGGAAGTCACCGACCCCGCTGCCCTGCGCCGTACCCTCACCTACGGCATCGGACGCGCCAAGGCTTACGGCTGCGGCCTCATCACACTCGCCCCCCTTGCCCGACCGGCCACCGCGTGAGCACGGTCTCCCAGCGCCAGGCGCTCACACCCCGACACCTCACCCGGACCGCCGAACGTCTGTCTTTCGTCTATCTGGAACGCTGCATCGTCCACCGTGACGCCAACGCCATCACCGCCCAGGACGCCGAAGGAACCACTCACATCCCCTCCGCCACCATCGGAACCCTCCTCCTGGGCCCTGGCACCCGCATCACCCACCAGGCGATGAGCGTCCTCGGCGAAACCGGCGCCGCCGTCGCCTGGGTGGGTGAACACGGCGTGCGCTACTACGCCTCCGGCCGCGCACTCACCCGCTCCTCCTCCCTGATGGAGGCCCAGGCCCTGCAATGGGCAAACCCCCGCACCCGCCTGGCCGTCGCACGCGAGATGTACCGTCTGCGCTTCCCCGACGAGGACCCCGCCGGCCTCACCCGACGCGAACTCCTCGGCCACGAAGGCAAACGCGTCAAGGACTGCTACCGAGCCCAGGCCGCCCGCACCGGTGTCCCCTGGCACGGCCGCCGCTACACCCCCGGCGACTTCACCAGCGGGGACGCCGTCAACCAGGCCATCACCGCCGCAGCCCAGTGCATGTACGGCATCGCCCACGCCGTCGTCACGTCACTGGGCTGCAGCCCCGCTCTCGGTTTCGTCCACTCCGGCCACGAACTCTCCTTCGTCCTCGACATCGCCGACCTCTACAAGACCCGGATCGGCATTCCCCTCGCCTTCGACGTCGCCGCCCTGGGCGACGAAGACGTCGGCTCCCGCACCCGCCGGGCTCTACGTGACCGCATCAACGAGGCCTCCCTCCTCAACCAGTGCGTCGACGACATCAAGCAGCTCCTGCTGCCGGAGGCGACCGACTCCACTGCCGCAGACGGCGACCGGGACACGGTCACGCTCCAGAGCGACGGCGGCCACCACGTCGCTTCCGGGATCAATTACGACGGGCCCCACGACTACGAGGACAGGCTCTGGTGACCGTCATCGTCCTCACCAACTGCCCCGTCGGCCTCCGGGGTTTCCTCACTCGCTGGCTCCTCGAAATCTCCGCAGGCGTGTTCGTCGGCAACCCCTCCGCCCGCGTCCGCGACGTCCTCTGGGACGAAGTCCGGCAATACTCCGGCCAAGGCCGCGCCCTGCTCGCCCACACCACCAACAACGAACAGGGCTTCACCTTCCGTACCCACGACCACGCCTGGCACCCCACCGACCACGAAGGCATCACCCTGATTCGCCGCCCCGCCCCGAACACCCCCGCGCCCCAACCAGCGCCGGGTACCACCTCACCTGCCAGCGCCCAGAGCCCACCGACCGGCTGGAGCAAAGCCTCCAAACGCCGACGCTTCGGCAGAATCTGACAGCATTTGCCCGCTATGAATCTTTCGCCGGAATCAGAGAAAGTGGTCGGAAAGCAGCGCCGACCACGGTAAAGCTGCAGGTCGTGCAGTCTGCTCCCCGCACCCGCGGGGATGGTCCCTGGACGATCATTTTTCCGATGTCCAGGCCGTACTGCTCCCCGCACCCGCGGGGATGGTCCCGGGGTGGTCCGCGAGTACCACATCGCCGACCCCTGCTCCCCGCACCTGCAGGGATAGTCAGCCCTCGGCCACGTACGACACGAAGTCGGACCAGGACCCCGGCGCCAGAGCCAGCTGAGGGCCAGCGGTGTTCTTGGAGTCGCGAATGTGCACGGTGCCGGGAGTAGTAGCGATCTCGACGCAGGAATCGCCTTCGTTGCCGTCGCTGTAGCTGCTTTTGAACCACGCCAATTCGGAGGAGGCTTTGTAGTTCATGTCTCTCCCAGCAGTTGCTCGATGAAGGCCAGAGACTCTCGTGGTGGAAGAGCCTGTGCCCGGATGGTGCCATAGCGCAGTTCGAGGATGCGGAGCTGCCTAGGGTCGGAGATCGGTCGACCGTTGAACGCTCCGTCGGCGCGCCCCATCGCCGTTCCATCCTCAAACTTCAGCAACTCGATCCTGCCGTCCAGGCCTGGGTGGACCTCACAGCGCGTCGGCATCACCTGAAGCGTGACGTTGCGCAACAAGCCCACCTCCAGCAGCCGTTCGAGCTGCTGCCGCCACACCATTGTGCCTCCGAGCGGACGCCGTAGCGGTGCTTCCTCCAGTACGAAGCTGAGCGAAGGTGCGGGCTTCCTTTCGAAGATGGACTGCCGGGCCACACGAGCAGCCACCATCCGTTCCACTTCATCCTCTGAATAAGGAGGTTGCCGAGACTCGAATACGACCCTGGCATGTCCCGCAGTCTGCAACAAGCCGCTGATGCTGTGGCACACGTACACCCCGAGCTCGACGGACCGCGCCTCCATCTGCGCCAGATCCCGCACTTTCTTCGGATAGCGAACCCTCTTCACGTCCTCCTTCATTGCCGACAGCAACCCACCCGCCCCCAGTACCTCGTCCGCCCTGTCCAGGTACTCGGGTCGAGGGATCCGCTTGCCCGCCTCGATTTTGTAGATCAGGTCCTCGCCGTATCCAACGGCCTCGCCGAAGTCGGCGGCCCGCATCCCCGCCGCCTCCCGCCGTAGTTTCAGTTGACGTCCGACGGTGGTGACAACCGCGACACCCCAGTCGTCGTCCGGGTCCACCTCCCACCCCGGCTCGTCCGCCTTGCTCTTGAGCTGCTCCACGTTGTCCGCCGACATCCCGCACCCCTCCGCCGTACCGTTGTGCCTTACGCGCCTTACCCGTACGACGGTTCCGGACAGCCCGGACACGGCCGGACAACCTCCGGACAGTCACCGTACGCAGTCGCATAGTCACCGTTTACGGTAAGTGTGCCGCCACTCTGAGTGACGTGATCCGCGAAACCTCCACCCCCGAGACCCGACTCGACCACTCCATCCGCAATTTCAGCGTCCGCCTGTCTCCCACGCCCCGCGGTGCCCACCTGCTCGCCGCCGAGCAACTCCATTCCTGGGGAATCCTCTTGGACCCGGCCCGCCAGATCGTTGCCGAGCTCGCGGCGAACGCGGCCGTCCACGGTCGAGTTCCCGGCCGGGACTTCCGTCTCACCCTGTACGTCGTCGCGAACACTCTGCGCATCGAGGTGACCGACACCCACGGTGACCGTCTGCCGTGTCTCGGGGAGGCGGCCCATGATGCCGAGTCCGGTCGGGGCCTGCTTCTCGTCGAGGCGCTCGCCGACCGTTGGGGCGTGATTCCCGGGCTACGCCCGCGCAAGACGGTCTGGGCAGAGGTCGTACTCCCGCCGGAGGGTGCGCCGCACGTCTGACCGATGAGAGGGGCGAGAGGGGAAGCAGTAACGCCCCGTGACCTTGCCCGGTTGCCCACCGTTCTCCGTGCATGCCGGACCGGGAGTGAGCGACGGCCGCGTATGGCCGAAACCCGTACACACCGTTGAATGCCTCCGTGAAGCCTCAGAAGATGGTCATGAGCGTCCGGCCCGACCGGTCGGCGGCGAGGCGGGCGGAAGACACGGTGCCGGTGTTCCACAGTCGGCGGAACGGGGGCTGAGCGGTGTCGACAGGCGGCGACACGGTCGTGAGCGGTGCTGGATGAGGAACCGTTTGCAGGTGGCGCTCCAGATCATGCTGGCGCTGGTCGCCTGCTTACTGGGGATCGCCACCAACTACGCGACCAGTACCGACGAGGCTCCCTGGGTGCTGGAAGCGATTCAGCGGTTCTCCGTTCCGGCCATCGGAGTGCTGATTCTGGCGCTCGTGGTCGGTCAGGCCGTCGTCTATCGGCTGGAGAATCCCGCGCCGCCTCGGATCGAGTGGCCGCGTGATCGGGTTCCGTACCCGGGTCTCGACGCGTTCGACGAGGACGAGGCGCCCGCCTACTTCGGCCGGGAGGCGCAGGCCGCCGAACTGACGCGAAGGCTGCACTCCACCGCGACCCGCCCCGCGGAGCGGTTCCTGGTGCTGGTCGGGGCTTCCGGGAGTGGCAAGTCCTCGCTGGTCAGAGCCGGGGTGATGCCCCGGCTCCGGGAACGTCGCTGGACCGTCGTACCGGCTTTCGCTCCCGGCCCCAGCCCGCTGGGCGCCCTGGCGAGTGCGCTTGCGGCTGCCGCTGGCGGACAGGAAGCGGCGAGCGCCGTACTGCGCAGGCTGCGCCAGGGGCCGGACGCGTTGCGAGCCGAGCTGTCGCGGCTGCGCGGCGGCCGGTTCCGGCGGACTCTTCTCGTGGTCGACCAGTTCGAGGAGATCGTCACGCTGGCAGGTGAGCGTGAACGTGCCCAGTTCCTCGAAGCGTTGCGTACCTGTGTGGAGCAGGAGCCGGCGGTTCGGGTGCTGGTCACCGTCCGTGTGGACCTGCTCGGTCGCCTTCTCGGAACCGGACACGCGGAGCTCCTTCAACAGCCTGTCGTCATCGGCGCGCTGGGCAGGGAGCAGCTTGCCGAAGTCGTGGAGAGACCTGGTGCTCTCGTCGGCCTCCGCTTCGAGCCCGGAGTCGTCGACACCATCGTGAGCGAGACCGGGACGGACGACGCCCTGCCGCTGCTCGCCTACCTCCTCCAGGAGCTGTATTTCGCCTCCGGCCCAGGTGGGACCGTCACCGGGGAGCTGTACAGGCGGCTCGGCGGGGTGCCTGGCGCGCTGGCACGTCAGGCGGACAACACCGTGACCGGGCTCGGTGCGGGCGTGGGCATCGACTTCGTCCTCCGCGTCCTGCTCCGATTCGTCACGATCGAGGGGCAGGACGTGGCCCGCCGCCATGTGCCGCTGTCTGAGATGGATGAAGAGGACCGCCACGTCGTCGACGCCTTTGTCGAGGCGCGGCTGTTGTCCACCGGCGTCAGGGGCGGTGTCACCGCGACGAGCAGCGAGCCCTGCGCGCAGGTGACGCACGAGGCCCTGTTCCGTCAATGGGCCCCGCTGCGGCAGGAGGTCGAGGCGCGGGCCGAACAGCTTCGCGAGCGGGCCGAACTGGAGCGGTGGGCGGCGGACTGGGAGCGAGCCGGACGCAGCGACGACTATCTCCTCACCGGGGAACGCCTCACGGCCGCTCAGCGCTGGCTCGACGCGTTGGAGGAATCCGGGCAGGCGTCCCCACCCGCTCGCGCGCTCGTCGAATCCTCGCAGCGCCGCGACCTGACCTTCCTGAACCGGGTCTCCGACAGTATCGGCCGACAGGTCCTGCTGAGCGCGGAGAGCGAGCCGGAGCGCTCCCTGCTGCTCTCGCTCGCCGCCCTGGGCGAGTGTGCGCCGACCCCCTCGGCCAGGCGCGGGCTGATGGCTGCGCTGGCGGCGAGCCATCTTCGCTCCCGGCTCGACGGACACACCGACACGGTCCGGCACATCGCCTGGTCGCCCGACGGACGCATGCTCGCCACGGCCTCCAGGGACGGTACGGGCCGTGTCTACGACGCGCCGTCCGGACGTCCACTGCTGGTGCTGCCCTGTGACGGCGTCATGGTCGAGTCCATCGCCTGGTCACCCGACTCGGCGAGGCTGGCCACCGTCGGCCGCGACCGTGTCGTACGGATCTGGGACGCCGCCTCCGGAGAGCCGGTCCGGCTGCTCACCGGGGCCGAAGACCTCAACAGGCAGGTGGCGTGGTCGCCGGACGGCCGACATGTCGCGGCGAGTTCCAAGGACCGGACCGTGCGGGTCTGGGAGGCGGACACCGGGCGGCTCGTGCACGCACTGCACGGGCACGAGGAGGACGTATGGGGCGTGGCCTGGTCGCCGGACGGCAACCGTCTCGCCTCCGCCTCCCACGACAAGACCGCGATCGTGTGGGATCTGACGACCGGTACGGCGGCCACCACGCTCACCGGGCATTCGGACTTCGTCGAGGGCATCGCCTGGTCCCCGGACGGGCGGCACATCGCTACGGGCTCCGGGGACCACACCGCGCGCATCTGGGACGCCGGAACCGGTGACCTCCGCCTCCTTCTGCGAGGACACACCGACTATGTGTGGAACCTGGCCTGGTCGCCGGACGGGCGGATGCTGGCCAGTGCCTCGTCCGATCGCACCGTGCGCATCGTCGGCACCGAGGACGCCAAGGTCCTGGCCGTGCTGCGCGGCCACGCGGACACGGTGTGGGGAGTCACCTGGTCGCCCCGCGGGACGATGCTCGCCACCAGCTCCACCGACGGCACCGGCATGGTGTGGGACCTGCGTCCGCGTGGCGCTGAAGCCGTCCTGGCCGACGGACACCGAGGCCCGGTGAATCAGGCCGCGTGGTCCGGCGACGGCAGCCGTTTCGCCACGGCCTCGGACGACGGCACCGTACGGGTGTGGGACGCGGCGACCGGGGTTCCGGCCGGGCCGATGACCGAGTCGGAGGACCGGGTCTGGGCGGTCGCCTGGGCTCCGGAGGGGGAACGGTTCGCGTTCAGCACCAACGACGGTCTGCTCCGGATCGCCGACGGACACGGCGGCACGCTGTTCGAACGCCGGGGTGAGGTCGTCGAGGGATGCGCGTGGTCCCCGGACGGCGGCCGGATCGCCACCGGGGGTCACGACGGCGCCGTACGTATCCTGTCCGCGCGGGACGGGACCGAACTGCTGAAACTGACGGAGCACCAGGACTGGGTGGGACGCGTGGCCTGGTCGCCGAGCGGACGGCTGCTTGCCAGTTGCTCCGACGACCGCACGTGCAGACTGTGGGACGTCGGGGAGGGGCGGCAGTTCACCGTGCTGCGCGGCCACGAGAACTACGTGGAGGACGCGGCCTGGTCCCCGGACGAGACGAGGATCGCCACCGCGTCCGGCGACTGGACGGCCGCCGTGTGGGATGTCGTCACCGGACGGCGTATCGCGGTGCTGAAGGGGCACGAGGGGCGGCTTCGCGCCGTCGCCTGGTCACCCGACGGCCGGCACATCGCCACGGGCGCCGACGACCGCACCGTACGGGTCTGGTCCGCGGCCACGCTCGAAGAAGTCGAGGTGATCGGTGTGCACCAGGACAAGGTGACCTCTGTGGCATGGTCCCCGGACGGCACGCGGCTGCTCACGGCATCGGCCGACGGGACGGCGCGTGTGTGGTGGGCGGAGCCGGACTACGACCGGTTGGAGGCGATCACCCGGGGGCGGGTGTTCCGCACACTGACGCAGGAGGAACGGCGGCACCATCTGCTGCCGATCGACCCCGCGTGACCGTGTGATCAGTAGACGCCCTCGACCGTTCGGTCCCCGGTGTGGACGAGGTAGTCGTCCGGGTTCAGGCCCATGGCCTGGCGCTCGGGCGACGACCAGTACAGCGCGTTGCGCTCGGCGAAGGTCTCCGGGCCCTCGTACGAGATCAGCCAGACGAACTGGTTGAGCTCCCGGTCCACCCAGGCCCCGTCGATCGTGAACCCCAACTCCAGCCGCAACGGAACGATTTCGTCCCGCCAGCGCTTCACCCACTCGTCGAGCAGGCCGTCCCGGACGGTGTACGTGCGCAGTTGCGTGGTCTTCGGCATGGCAGACATCCTCTCCGAGCGGTGAACCCCGCGCACCACCGGAACCCGACTCCGTGCGTTCCGGTGCGAGGGGCGGCCTCTTTTCAAGACACATGACCGCAGAGAAAGAACCCCACCAAGCCCCACCCCTCCCGCCCGCAGCGCAAACTCACTCGGGCGAGTGAACATCGCCGACTTGGCCGGATTCAGGGGTCGTTGCCTGCCCTACGCTCGGCGCAACACAACCGAAGACAGCAGACATGCGACGGCCCCCGCCGGGACGCCAATCCCAGTGCGAGGGCCTGACCACCGAGGAAGAGGAAGCTTCCCGATGGATACGCAGAACCCTAGCGCGCTCCCGCGCGCCCGGGCCCGTGTTGCCGCCAAGAGGCACGCGAATCGGTCCTCCACCCACGCCGGCGGCCTCACGCACGACACCACCCGCCACACCGTCCGCTTCACGGTGATCGGCAACCACCTCGCCCAGCACCCCGAGCTGTCCGGGCTCGCGATCGGGCTGGGAGTGCACATCCAGTCCCTGCCCACCGGCGCCCGCGTCGACATCAAGACCCTCACCGCCCGGTTCCCCGAGGGTTCGACCCGTATCGCCGCGGCGCTGCGCGAGCTCGAAGCCCACGGCTATCTGCGCCGCGCCCGTGAGCGCGTTCCGGGCGGCCGTATCGTCACCCGCACGGTTTTCTGCAATCAGCCCGGCCGCCGCACCGACGCCGAGGCGGCTCCCGAACCCGCCCGGTCGGCACGCTCCACCCCGGCGCACGTCGGGTCGGTACACGCCGGGCCGGGAAACCTCGCTCCGGAACACCCCAGGCCGGAGGACCCCAGGCCAGGGTGCCCCGCCCCGGAGCACCCCCGGCCCCGCGCGCCACGCAAGCCACTCCCCGCGGTGCCGCAGCCCGCCTGCACCGCCCCGGGGCTCCTCCGGGCCGCCACCGACCTCCTCGCGGACCTCCGCCGCCATGACCCCCGCCTGCTGCTCTCCGCCTGCGACACGGCCCATCTCGCCCCCGGTGTCGCCGCCTGGCTGGAGCGAGACGTCAGTCCCGGTGCCGTACGGCATGCGCTGACCGGTGATCTGCCGCCCGAAGGGCTCCGGCGCCCGGCCGCGCTGCTGGCCCACCGCCTCGCCGCCCAGCTGCCGCCTCCGCCGCCGTTCCGCGAGCCCGTACGGACGCCGGGTGTCCTGCACCCGTTCCAGACCTGCGACGGCTGCGAGCGCGCCTTCCGGGCGCCCGCGCCGGGCCGCTGCCGGGACTGCCGGTCCGGCGCACGGGCGGCCGTCTGATGCGACGCGGCCCCCTGTGTCCCGTCCGGACCTGTGTCCCGTCCGGACGGGCATGGCCGCCCGTCGGCCGCTGCCCGGCATCGGTGTAGAACGAGTAGTACAGTCAAAGAATGAGTGAGAGCGCGGAGGTCCCGCTCAGGGAGCTCAATCAGCAGACATCGCGTGTCCTGGCCCGAGTGGCGGCAGGGGAGACGGTGACCATCACCAAGGACGGCGTCCCCATAGGAGACATCGTGCCGCGCGGTGCGCTGACGGGCCGACCCGCGTATCCGTTCCGCACCGATCCCATGGGCGACCTGGACTTCCCGGACCTGGGTGGCCCCGTACTCGACGACGACGAGATCGAGGCGACGCTACGGGGTCTGGGCGAAGACGTCGGCGGGGGAACCGGTGCCTGACATCCAGGTCGCCATCGCCGACACGAACGCCCTGTACCGACTGTTCACGCCGAAGGACCCCGGCCACTCCGCTCACCGGGAAGCTCTGGCACAGACGGGGCACCTCGTCGTGTCACCCATGGTGCTCACCGAACTGGACTACCTGCTGACCTCGCGAGTCGGCACCAGGGCCGCCATGAACGCACTGGACTTCATCACGGGCCAGGCGGAGGCCCGCCGGTTCGAGATTCCCGACACCGCACCGCACCTGAGAACCGCCATGGCGGTGATGCGCGGGTACGTCGACGCGGACGGCGGGGCGGGAGTAGGTCTGGTGGACGCGATGAACGTCGCCCTGGCAGCGGCTTTCCGGACGGCCGACATCTTCACGACGGACAGCCACTTCCGCATGATGCGTCCGCTCACCGGCCAGCCCGCCTTCCGGCTGCTCCCCGACGACTTCTGACGCTGTCGGAGCGCTTCGAGGCCGTCGCCGGCGGGAGCCGAGAGCTGACGGGAGTACGGGGACGCCCGACAGCGAAGCCGCCTCGTAGGGTGGCCCCATGACGGAACTGCCCGATCGGCGTCTGCTCCTGGTGCACGCGCACCCGGACGACGAGTCGATCAACAACGGCGCGACCATGGCCCGCTACGCGGCCGAGGGCGCCCAGGTGACGCTGGTGACCTGCACCCTCGGCGAGGAGGGCGAGGTCATCCCGCCCGAGCTCGCCCACCTCGCCCCCGACCGCGAGGGCGGACTCGGCCCCCACCGGATCGGCGAGCTGAGCGCCGCCATGAAGGAGCTGGGCGTCACCGACCACCGCTTCCTGGGCGGCCCCGGGCGGTTCCGTGACTCCGGGATGATGGGCGTCGAGCAGAACCACCGCCCCGGCGCCTTCTGGGCCGCGGACGTCGACGACGCCGCCGACCACCTCGTGGAAGTGATCCGCGAAGTGCGCCCCCAGGTGCTCGTCACCTACGACCCCGACGGGGGTTACGGGCACCCCGACCACATCCAGGCCCACCGCGTGGCCATGCGCGCGGCCGAGCTGGCCGCGGAGCCCGCCCACCGCCCCGACCTCGGCGGCGCGTGGCGGATCGCCAAGACCTACTGGAACCGGGTGCCGCGCCCGGTCGCCGAGGAGGCGTTCGCCCGGCTGCGCGAGGCCCTGCCCGGCCTGCCCTTCGACAGGGCGGCCACCGTCGGCGACGTACCGGGCGTCGTCGACGAGGCGACCGTCACCACCGAGATCGACGGCACCGCGTACGCGGGCGCCAAGGCCGCCGCGATGCGGGCGCACGCCACCCAGATCACCGTGGACGGGCCCTGGTTCGTCCTCTCGAACGAGCTGGCCCAGCCGCTCTTCACCACCGAGTACTACGAACTGGTCGGTGCCCCGCGCCCCGCGGCGCGCGAGGGGGACCTCTTCGAGGGGGCCGGGACGACGGGGCGGGGGGCGGATCTGTGATGAACGAGAACGGACAGCGCGGCGGGGGAAGCGTGCTCGCCCAGCCGCTGACACGGCCCTCGGGCGGGCGGATCGCCGCCTACCTGGGGCTCTTCCTGCTCGGCGCCCTGGCCGGTGCCGCCGGAGCGCTGGTGCAGCCGGGCTGGTTCCCCCTCGGGCTGCTGCTCGCCCTGGCGGGCGCCGCCGGGCTCTTCCTGGGCGGCGCGCGGGCGGCGGGCACCCGGGCCGGAGCCGTCGCGCCCGCCGCGGGCTGGATGGTCGCCGTCATCCTGCTCACCGCCAGCAGGCCGGAAGGGGACTTCCTCTTCGGCGCGGGAGTCGTCTCGTACCTCTTCCTGCTCGGGGGCATGGCCGTGGCTGTGATGTGCGCCACTCTCGGCCGGGGGCGGCAACCGGGCCCTTCCGGCGCCCGACTTGGCAAGTGACGTACCGCTTCGCCGTATCAGTCCCGTGCCGGTCCCGTGTGAGATTCCTCCATGGGCGAGGTTTGCGGGCCGGACACGGCCAGTATGGTGGTGCGCGCCGCCGAGCTGCCCGAGATGAGGTCGAGTAAACGGGCGGCGGAGCCAACCGGGAGAACCTGCCTTGAGTCGTGAAACTGACAGTTCGTCCTCCGGGCCCAACGGGCGCGGTGGAGCCGCGTACCCGTCGGGGACGCCCCCGTACGGCACCCCCGCGGTCTCCGAGAACGGTGCCGACGCGGGCCGTTCGGCCGCCGGCAAGCCGACGGAGGAGCGCAAGACCGAGACAACCCTGACGACACGGATCCGGATCAACATCCCCGGATCGCGGCCCATCCCGCCCGTGGTCGTCCGCAAACCCGTCGCCGACGCCGACGCCGAGGCGTCGCCCGAGGACGGCGAGGGCACGCAGGCGTCGCAGGGCGCGGGTTCGCCCGCGGACGCGTCGAGCTCCAGCACCACGGTCACCACCCCGGCCCCGCCCGTGCCCGCGGAGCAGTCCGCGCAGGCCGAGACGAGCAACTGGTTCGCGCCCCGCAAGGCCGCGGCGCCCCCCAAGGGCGCGCCGGGCGGCGGCGCGGGCGCGCCGGGCGGCCCGGCTCCCGCGGGCCCCGCGCCTTCCGCGGGCGCACCGGCCACGGGACGGCCGGCGCCGTCCGTCGGCGCCGGTCCGCTGGGCATCACCGGTGGCGTCCGGCCCGGCGGCACGAAGGGTGCCGCGCTCCCCGGTGCCACCGGCGCCGGACCCGTGGCCCCCGGCCACGGCGGCGGCACGGGCTCCTTCGACGTCTCCGGGGCGCTGCGCGACACCGGCTCGTTCCCGGCCATCGGTTCGCCCGGCGCGTCCGGCGCGTCCGAGGGGTCCGGCGAACCGCGCCGCGACGACCTCCCGTACTTCTCCGAGAGCGGCCGCGGCGGCCCGGCCGGTCCGACCGGCGGTCCCGCCACCGGCGACGGCCCGCTGCGGCCCCCGGCCGGCGCGGGCGCGGCCCCCGGCAGCCTGGCCCGGAACCCCGGCAAGTCCGCCGGCAACAGGAACACGGGCGCGGGCCCGGCCCCGGGCGGCCGGAGCACCGGCGCGGGACACACCGGCACGCGCGGCGGCCTGAGCGGCGGTCTCAGCGACGACACCGCGATCCTCACCCCGCAGAAGCCGGCGCCCGACCCGGGACCCGGTGCCTACGGCGCCCCCGCGGAGAACGTCTCCGGGCACACGCTGACCAGCGGCATGCCCGTCGTGTCGCCCACCCAGGACTTCGCGTACGAGGGGGATTTCGACGACCCCCGGCCGCACACGCCCCCGAAGCTCCCCGAGCCGGTCCGGCAGCAGTCCGCCCAGCCGAAGCCGGCGAAGAAGAAGGGCCGCAACAAGCCGGCTCTCCTCGCCGCCCTCGTCGTGGTCCTCGCCGCCGGCGCCTACGGGGCCGGCCTGCTCATGAACCACTCGGACGTGCCCAAGGGCACCACGGTGCTCGGCGTCGACATCGGCGGCGGCACCCGTGACGACGCCGTCAAGAAGCTCGACGACGCCCTCGGCACCCGGACGAACAAGCCGCTCACGCTGTCCGTCGACGGTGACACGGTCCAGCTCAGGCCCGACCAGGCCGGACTCCAGATCGACAGCCAGGCCACCGTCCGCGCCGCCGCCGGCAGCGACTACAACCCGATCTCCGTGATCGGCTCGCTGTTCGGCCAGGGGCGTGTGGTGGAGCCCGTGATGCCGGTCGACAGGGAGAAGCTGCAGGCCGCCCTGGAGCGCGCCGCGAGCGGCGCCGGTTCGGCGAGCGACGGCACGATCAAGTTCCAGTCGGGCAAGGCCGTCGCGGTCTACGGCAAGGAGGGCAAGGGCATCGACGTCGGGCCCTCGCTGCAGGCCGTCCAGGACGCGTACCGGGCCCAGGTGGAGACCAACACGGCCACTCCGGTGAAGGTCGCCACCACGACCCGCCAGCCGACGGTCAGCAAGGCCGAGGTGGACCGGAAGATGTCGACGTTCGCGACGGTCGCCATGTCCGCGAACATCACCGTCCAGACCGACGCGGCCCACTCCGTCTCCTTCAGCCCGCAGAAGTCCATCTGGAAGTTCCTGAGCGTCCAGCCGGTCCAGGGCAAGCTCGTCGAGCACTACGACCTCAAGGCGCTCGAGGAGCTGTACGGCCACGCCTTCGACGGCGTGACGATCACCAAGGGCGACGGCAGCCAGAAGGCCGTGAGCCCGCAGGACGTGGCCTCGGCCGTCGGCAGGGCGCTCGTCGGGAAGACGCCCGCCGAACGCATCATCACCATCTCCACCAACCCCACCTGACGGGCGGGGCGAACGCGCCGAGGGCGCCCGGCCGGTGACATTCCGGCCGGGCGCCCTCGCGCCGTTCCGGCCGCCGGTCCGGAAGCCGTCCGGCCGCCGCCGACCCGGAAGCCGTCCGGCCGTCGCGGCCCCGGAAGCCGTCCGGGGCCGCGGACATGACGGGCGGCGGACCACCGGCATGACATCTGTCATCCGCCCCTCAGGACACACCGCACTGCCGCGCGCACCCCCGTCCCCAGCACGATGGACGGCATGACAACGACTGCGGCGACCACCGTCCCGGTGGTCCGGTTCGAATCGGTGACCAAGAGCTACGGGAACGTCCGGGCCGTGGACGGGCTGACGCTCGAACTCCACCCGGGGGAGACCGTCGCCCTGCTGGGCCCCAACGGCGCGGGCAAGTCGACCACGCTCGACCTGCTGCTCGGCCTCAGGAACGCCGACAGCGGCACGGTCCGGGTGCTGGGCACCGGCCCGCGCGAGGCGATCGTCGCCGGCCGCGTGGGCGCCATGCTCCAGAGCGGCGGGCTGATGAACGAGGTCACCGTCGGCGAACTGGTCGGGCTCGCCTGCGACCTGCACCCGAGGCCGTACCCCGTGAGCGAGGTCCTCGCCCGCGCCGGCCTCGCCCAGATCGCCGACCGCAAGGTCGACAAGCTCTCCGGCGGCCAGGCCCAGCGCGTCCGCTTCGCCCTCGCCACAGCGGGCGACAGCGACCTGATCGTCCTCGACGAGCCCACCACCGGCATGGACGTCTCCGCCCGGCAGGCCTTCTGGGCCACCATGCGCGAGCAGGCCGACCAGGGCCGCACCGTCCTGTTCGCCACGCACTACCTGGAGGAGGCCGACGCCATAGCGGACCGCGTGCTCGTCCTGCACCGGGGGCGGCTGCTGGCCGACGGCACCGCCGCCGAGATCAAGGCCAGGGCCGGGGCGCGCCGCGTCTCCTTCGACCTGGAGGGCGCGATCGACGAGGCCCCGCTGCGCGCCCTGCCGTTCCTCACCTCGGTCACGGTGTCCAAGAGCGGCTCCGCCGCGGGGTCCGGACATACGGTCCGCATCCAGTCCTCCGACGCGGACGCCACCGTCCACGCGCTGTACGGGCTCGGCCTCCACCCCCGCAACCTCGAAGTCGCCGGACTCGGTCTGGAGCAGGCCTTCGTCGCCATCACCGAGGCCGAGGAGGCCACCCGGGCGGCCGCCGAGGACACCACCCGCACCGCCGCCGAGGAGGCCGCGTCCAAGTGAACAGTCTCATCAAGCTGGAGATCACCCGCGCCCTGCGCAACCGCAAGTTCCTGTTCTTCTCGGTGATCTACCCCTCGGCCCTGTTCCTGCTGATCGCGGGCGGCGCCGACAGCACCACCGAGGTGGACGGCACCGGCCTGACCCTGCCGACCTTCTTCATGGTCTCCATGGCCTCCTTCGGCGCCCTGACCGCCGTCCTCATGGGCAACAGCGAGCGCATCGCCAAGGAGCGGGAGAACGGCTGGGTACGGCAGTTGAGGCTCACCCCGCTGCCCGGCCGCGGCTACGTGTTCGCCAAGACGGCCGGCGCCGCCGTGATCAGCCTGCCGTCGATCGTGATCGTCTTCGTGGTCGCCGCCGCGGTGAAGGACGTACGCCTGGACGCCTGGCAGTGGTGCGCGCTCACCGGCGTGATCTGGGCCGGCAGCCTCGTCTTCGCCGCGCTCGGCGTCGCCATCGGCTACCTCGCGAGCGGGGACGCGGTCCGGCCGATCACGATGATCGTCTACTTCGGCCTGTCGATGCTCGGCGGCCTGTGGATGCCGACGACGACCTTCCCCGACTGGCTCCAGAACATCGCGAAATGGCTCCCGACCCACGCGTACGCTGCCCTGGGGCAGGCCATCGAACAGGGGAACGCCCCGCACGCGAAGGACGTCGCCATCCTCGCCGTGTCCTTCGCCCTCTTCGCGGGCGGCGCGGCCTGGCTGTACCGGAAGGACACGCTGAAGGCGTGAACGCCATGACGGAAGACCCGATGCCCGACGCGGCCCGCACGGACCGGATCGTGCGATGGGGACAGTCCCCGCGCAACCTCCGCGAGGCCCTGCGCAAGTCGGTGTGGATCGTCATCTGGCTGGTGTTCCTCAGCTCGCCGGTCCACGACCTCGTCTCGGGCGGCCACAGACCCGCGGCCGCCGCGGCCGGCTGGGTGGGCCTCGCGGCCTTCGTCGCCGTCTATCTGACGCTGGTCTTCCGGCACATGGGCAAGGCCTTCACGGGCACCCTGGCCGTCACCCTCATGGTGATCGCCCTCGGCGCGCTGGCCGTCGTCCTGTGCCTGACGCTCGGCGCGCCCTGGCTCGGCCTGTTCGTGTACGTCTCGGTCGCCTGCGGCACGACGTTCCCACTGCGGGTCTCCTACTGGACGATCCCGCTGACCGCCGTCGTGATGCTGCTCGTCGGCCTGCACGGCGGCGAGGAGGAGGCGCGCAACCTCGTCCTGCTCGTCGTGCTGATCGGCTTCGCCATGACCGGCGTACGGCAGCTCGTGCGCACGACGATCGAGCTGCGCAAGGCGCGGGCCACCGTCGCCCAGCTCGCCGCGAACGAGGAGCGCCTGCGGCTCGCCCGGGACCTGCACGACCTGCTCGGCCACTCCCTCTCGCTGATCACGCTGAAGAGCGAACTGGCCGGGCGGATGCTGCCCGACCACCCCGACAAGGCGGCCCGGCAGGTCGCCGACATCGAACAGGTCAGCCGCCAGGCCCTGGTGGACGTGCGCGCGGCGGTCACCGGCTACCGCAGGCTGCGGCTGGCCGAGGAACTCGCGGGTGCCCAGGTCGCGTTGACCGCCGCCGAGGTGACCGCCGACCTTCCGGCCGAGCCCGGCCTCGACGGCGTTCCCGAGGAGACCGAGTCCGCGCTGGCCTGGGCGCTGCGCGAGGCGGTCACCAACGTCGTACGGCACAGCGGCGCCCGGCGCTGCACCGTCGAACTCGTCCGGCGCCAGACCCTGGACGGTCCCGTCCTCGAACTCTCGGTGGAGGACGACGGTTCGGGCGGCGGCTCGGGCGGACCCGGCAACGGACTGACCGGACTGGCCGAACGCCTGGAGAAGGCGGGCGGATCGATGGAGGCGGGCCGTGCCCGGCACGGATTCCGGCTGGTGGCACGGGCACCCCTGGAAGGAGGCAGGACCTCTGTGGGCGCGGCCGGCGACCCCGTAGGATCCGGTGCATGAGCCGCACGATCAAGGTCCTGCTCGCCGAGGACCAGTCGATGGTCCGCGAGGCGCTGGCCGCGCTGCTGGGGCTGGAGCCGGACATCGAGGTGGTCGCCCAGGTGGCCCGCGGCGACGAGGTGCTGGCGGCGGCCCGCGCCCACGACGTGGACGTGGCGCTCCTCGACATCGAGATGCCGGGCATGACGGGCATAGAGGCGGCGGCCGAGGTCCACAAGGAGCTCCCGGACGTCAAGCTGATCGTCCTGACCACCTTCGGCCGCCCCGGCTATCTGCGCAGCGCCATGGAGTCCGGCGCCGATGCCTTCCTGGTCAAGGACGCCCCGGCCGCCCAACTCGCCGCGGCCGTGCGCAAGGTGCTGGACGGCGAGCGCGTCATCGACCCCACCCTGGCGGCCGCCGCGCTCGCCGAGGGCGCCAATCCCCTGACCGACCGCGAACGCGAGGTCCTGCGCGCCGCCGCCGACGGCTCCACCAACGCCGAACTGGCCAAGGCCCTCCACCTCTCCCAGGGCACGGTCCGCAACTACCTCTCGACCGCCATCCAGAAGCTCGCGGTGCGCAACCGGGCGGAGGCGGTACGGACCGCGCGGGAGAAGGGCTGGCTGTGAACGGTACGGTCGCCGGGTGGACGGGAATCGTCGGACAGGCCCCAGGGGAGCGTCAGTTGAGCATCGCCCGTGCCGCGTGGGCCTGTTGGCGGACCCGGGAGGCGGCCGGTTCGTCGACCGCCGCCACCACGTCCGCGTAGGCGTCGAGTTCGGCGGCCCCGGTCAGGAAGTCGCCCCGCTGCACCAGGAGCTGGGCCCGCTCGTACCGCAGCCGCGCCGGGTGCGAGGGCAGCAGCAGGGAGAGCTCCACCGACCACAGGGCCACGTCGGAGCGCTCGGGCCGGGCGGCGGCCCAGGCCCGGACGTTGTTCAGGACGCGCAGGACGACGTCGAGCGGGTCGGCGGGGGCGAGCATCGACGGGTCGAGCGGGGCACCGGTCGCGCCCGCGACGAGGAGCTCGGCGTCGGAGCCGGTCAGCACGCGCCCGCCCTCGAAGGGATCGGCGAGCACCTGCTCCCCGGGCGGTCCGAAGCCCACCACGAAGTGACCGGGCAGCGCCACCCCGTAGACCGGCGCCCCGGCCCGCCGCGCGACCTCCATCCACACCACCGAGAGCAGGATGGGCAGCCCGCGCCGCCGGCGCAGCACCGCGTGCAGCAGGGAGGACTCCAGCCGCTGGTAGTCGCCCGGTGAGCCGTGGTACCCCAGACGCCCGCCGAGGAGCTCCGCGAGAGCGGTCGCCCAGGCCCGGGGGCCGCCCGGACGGAAGGGCAGCCGGCCCGCCAGCTCGTCCAGCTCGATCTGCGCCGCGTCCATGCCGGCGTCGCCCAGGGAACCGTCGGCCGCGGCGCCCACCAGCAGGCACAGCTCCGCCAGGTCGGGCCGCTCGGCCCGCGCCTCCTCGGCGAACCGCCGCCGTACCTCGGCGGCCCGCTCCGGCTCGGGTGGCTGGGGGGAACGCATAGTCGGCTCGTGCCCCGTCACGTCGATCGATACAGCTCGGCACCCGCACCGATGTCACCGGACGGCCCGCGGTAGTGGTGGTACGCGTGGTGCGGGGCGAAGCCCATCCGGGCGTACAGCTCCCGCGCCCCGGCGTTGTCCGCCTCCACCTGGAGCCAGGCCGCCGAGGCGCCCTCCTCCAGGGCCCGGCCCGCCAGCGCGGCCATGACGGCACCGGCGAGACCGCGGCGGCGCATGTCCGGGGCGACCTCCACGGCGGCGAAACCGGCCCAGCGGCCGTCCACCACGCACCGCCCGATCGCCGCCGGAGGCCCGCCCCCGTCACCGGGCACCGTCGCGAACCACACCGAGGGACCGCCGCCCAGCACCTTCAGGGCCGTCTCGCCGACGCCCTTGCGCTGGTAGCGGCCGAGCCACGCCTCGTCGGCCGTGCGGGAGAGCGTCACCCCGGGTGCCTCCCGGTCCGCGACGGGCGCGAGCGCCCCGGTCCACAGTTCGGCGGTCACCTCGCGCGTCCAGCCGCGCGCCTCCAGCTCCGCGCAGAGCAGTTCCTGCGTGCCCTCGGCGCCGGTCGCGGTCTGGACGAAGGCGGGCAGGCCACGGGCCGCGTACCAGTCCCGTACGTACGCGAGCGCCCGGTCCAGGGGCACGCCGGGGTCGCCCAGCGGCAGCACCGAGTTGGCGCGCCGGGTGAACCCGCCCGCCGCCCGCAGCTCCCAGCCGCCGAGCCGCTCGCTCTCCACCGGCGGCCAGGCCCGCGCGGCGACGCGCACCAGCTCCTCGTAGGACGCCGCGGGACCGCGCCGACGGGCCGGGGCCGAGGGCACGACCTTGGCCGCGACCAGCGAGGACTCCGCGATCCGGATCCGCTCACCGGTCCGTCGTGTGATCAGCAGCACGCCGTCGTCCCATGATGTGAGAACACCAACCGTATCGGTGAACTTCTCCACCGTGTCTCCATCGTCGGTCAGGCGCCGCACGGAGACGCGTTTTCCCACGTCAGCGGCGGTGACACGGACCTCCAGGCGGCCGGCGGCAGAGAATTCCACAGGTCAGTTCACCCCTCCTGTTCGGATCATGCCCAAGAACGGAGATACTAGGGGCGGGCATCGACTACGCCGCGCTCCCGCGCGCCAGGCGGCGGAGCCTACGACAGGCCCGCCAGCGCCCTATCGAGGAGGAACGACAGCGTGACCTACGTCATCGCGCAGCCTTGTGTCGACGTCAAGGACAAGGCGTGCATCGAGGAGTGCCCGGTCGACTGCATCTACGAGGGCTCCCGGTCCTTGTACATCCACCCGGACGAATGCGTCGACTGCGGAGCCTGTGAGCCGGTGTGCCCGGTCGAGGCGATCTTCTACGAGGACGACACTCCGGAGGAGTGGAAGGACTACTACAAGGCGAACGTCGAGTTCTTCGACGAGCTCGGCTCGCCCGGCGGCGCCAGCAAGCTCGGTCTGATCGAGCGCGACCACCCCTTCGTCGCCGCGCTGCCGCCGCAGAACCAGTAAGCGGCCCGCTCCCCGCCCAGCGGTAGCCGGGGAAGCGCCGCCTCGGTCCCGCACGGCCTGATCACCGGTTGCCGTGCGGGACCGAGGCGTTTGCGGTGCCCGCCCGCGCGGCGGCCCGTACCCGGTGCACAGGGCGTACGTACGAGAAAGTGAGCCTGATCCCGTGTCCGCAGTCTCCGACCGGCTTCCCGTCTTCCCCTGGGACAAGCTGGAGCCCTTCAAGGCGACCGCCGCAGCTCACCCGGGCGGCATCGTCGACCTGTCCGTCGGCACCCCGGTCGACCCGGTGCCCGAGCTGATCCAGAAAGCCCTGGTCGCCGCCGCGGACTCGCCCGGCTATCCCACGGTGTGGGGCACGCCCGAGCTGCGGGACGCGCTCACGGGCTGGGTGGAGCGGCGGCTCGGGGCGCGGGACGTCACCCACCGGCACGTCCTGCCGGTCGTCGGCTCCAAGGAACTGGTCGCCTGGCTGCCGACCCAGCTCGGCCTCGGCCCCGGCGACAAGGTCGCCTACCCGCGCCTCGCCTACCCGACGTACGAGGTCGGCGCGCGGCTCGCGCGGGCGGAGCACGTGGTCTACGACGACCCGACGGAGCTGGACCCGACGGGCCTGAAGCTGCTGTGGCTGAACTCGCCGTCGAACCCGACCGGCCGGGTGCTGTCCGCCGCGGAGCTCACCCGGATCGTCGCCTGGGCCCGCGAGCACGGCGTCCTCGTCCTCTCCGACGAGTGCTACATCGAGCTGGGCTGGGAGGCCGACCCGGTCTCGGTGCTGCACCCGGACGTGTGCGGCGGCTCCTACGAGGGGATCGTCTCGGTCCACTCGCTGTCCAAGCGCTCGAACCTGGCCGGCTACCGCGCCGCGTTCCTCGCGGGCGACCCCGCCGTCCTCGGCGAGCTCCTCGCGATCCGCAAGCACGGCGGCATGATGACCTCCGCGCCGACCCAGGCCGCCGTGGTCGCCGCGCTCTCGGACGACGCGCACGTCCACGAACAGCGCGAGCGCTACGCCGCCCGCCGCACCGCCCTGCGCGACGCCCTCCTGGGCCACGGGTTCCGCATCGAGCACAGCGAGGCGAGCCTCTACCTCTGGGCGACCCGGGACGAGTCCTGCTGGTCCACGGTGGCCCACCTGGCCGAGCTGGGCATCCTGGTGGCCCCCGGCGACTTCTACGGCGAGGCGGGCGAGAAGTTCGTCCGCGTGGCCCTCACCGCCTCGGACGAGCGGGTGGCGGCGGCGGTGGAACGCCTGAGGTAGTCCTCCCGTCCCGTGGTGCTGCCGCCGACAGCGGAACGGGGGTCCGGGGAAACGAGTTCCCCGGACCCCCGTCGCCGTACGGCGCGTCCCGGACGACAGGCCGCGGACCCCTGCCGTGAACCACGCTCGGTGCCGCGAGCCGTGTTCCGACGGCAGCCGGCAGGCCCTAGGGCCTGTCGTCAAATTCCCGCCTGCCTCGCGACGCCTGGCACGCACTCTCGCCGCACCGGGCGAAAGCCCCAGTACGTCCAGTACGAGGACTTCCGCCCGGCACGCCGAGAGCACGCACCAGACGCCGCGAGGCCGCCCTTCGGGCGACGACGGGAATTTGACGACAGGCCCTAGCCCAGCGGCAGGCCCTGCGGCGGGATCTGCCCCGTGGGCAGGTGGCCCGTGGCCATGGCATCCGTGGGCAGGCTGCTGCCGGGCGCCTTCTTCGCGGTCGCGCCGAGGAGTCCTCCGGCCCGGCCGGCCGTGTCCACGGCCACCTTGCGTGCGACGGGCGTCGTCTTCCCGGCGACCTTGGCGCCGGCCTTGCCCGCGGACGGCAGGGTCTTCCCGACCGCCGCGCCTCCGGACGCGTCGGCGATCCCGGTGACGTGCCGCGTCGCTCCGTCGAGCGTGCGGCCGGTGCCCGCCCCGTCCAGGGCGGTCAGCCCGCCGAGGCCGGGCGCGGCGGGCAGGCCGGGCGCCGCGCAGGCGGAGCCGGCCGCGGCGACCACGGGTGCCGCCCCGGCCGCGACGAGCAGCGCGACACGGGCGATCCGGCGGGTCAGGGGGAGGGACATGGTGCTCCTTGGGCGGAAGGGAACGGGGAAGCGTCCTGCTCGGACGCAGTGACTACCGCTCGAAGTCCGCGAAGGTTGCGGTGCCCCGACGCAAAGAGTTGGCAATGCGTCGCATTATCGGTTGTGGATAAAAGCGGGCAAAAAATACCCGGCCGGACTGCGGGCGCAAGCCCCCTGCCCCTTTGTTCCCAAGGAATTTCACGCACGGGGGAGTGAGGACCCGAAAGCGCGCGCACATCGCCGGACCGCCGGGCCCGCGTCCTTCCCAGGAGTGAGGTCCCGTACTACTGCCCGGTGACGATCCGGACCTCGGACGCCGCCTCCTCCGCCCCCGGACCGCCCTTGTCGTCGGACGTGTGCCACGAGCCCTCGGAGATCCCCGCCGTCCACTCGCGCCCCGCGTACGAGACCCGGTGGATGTGGAGGGCCGAGGAGTTGGCCACGGCCCAGTGCGCCAGCTCCCAGCCGCGGCGGAGCGTCCCGGCCCCGGAGCCGGACCCCTCGCGCACGGGGACGGTCACGGTCCGGTCGGCGGTCCCCGTGGCGGCGGGGGACGGAGAGACCGGGGAGAGGGACGGTTCCGGGGAGTCCGAGGCGGCCGGCGTCGGCGCCGCGGAGGAACCCTCGGCGGCCACGGTGGCGCCCGCCTCCTGGAACAGATCGCGCCCGAAGTCCCGCGCGAGCGCGGCACGCACCGGCGCCGCACCGCCCGCCAGGGTCGCGGCCGGCCGGCCCTGGCAGGTCAGCGTGGCCGCCGCGCGGCCGGTCAGCGCGGCGGCGAGGAGCGTGGCGTCCGGTTCGTGCTTCGCGTACGCCTGCGGGAAGCCGCTGCGCTGCACCCGCTGCGCGGCGACCGTGAGTGGCAGCCGTGAGTAGCCGGGAACCTTGGCCAGGTGCTCGTAGAAGATGTCCGCCGCGTACGTCGGTTCCATGATCTGCTTCTCCGTGCCCCAGCCCTGCGACGGGCGCTGCTGGAACAGGCCGAGGGAGTCCCGGTCGCCGTGCCGGATGTTGCGCAGCCCCGACTCCTGGAGCGCCGTCGCGAGGGCGATGGCCACCGCGCGCTCGGGCATGCCGCGCGAGGTGCCGACCGCCGAGATCGTCGCCGCGTTCACCGCCTGTTCGGGAGTGAACTCGTACGACGCTCCGTCGCCGTTGGCGGAGACGACCTTGCAGCGGGGCGCGCCCGTGCCGCCCGTGAGGTACTGCACACCGAGGTAGCCCGCGACCGCGAGCAGGACCAGGAGGGCCCCTCCGAAACGCAGGAGGCGACGGCGACGGGGCCGGACAGGAGTGGGGGACGGCTCAGACACGCGTACAAGGTACTGGAGAGCGCTGTGGGCGGACCCCTGGGCTGTGGACAACGCGGTCGCGGCCGGGGGATACGACCGCATCCGGCTGCTTTCGGTACCGGCAGACCGGGCGCGCTAGGGTCGTCGCCATGGCCGACACCCCGCTTGACCTCACCCTCGACGCAGCCGTTCTCACCGCGCGGCTCGTCGACTTCCGCTCGGAGAGCGGCACAGAGAAGCCGCTCGCGGACGCGATCGAGATCGCTCTGCGGGCGCTGCCGCATCTCAGGGTCGACCGGTACGGCAACAACGTCGTGGCCCGCACCGAGCTGGGCCGGGCGGAGCGGGTGATTCTCGCCGGGCATATCGACACCGTGCCGATCGCGGACAACGTGCCCTCCCGCCTCGACGAGGACGGCGTGCTGTGGGGCTGCGGCACCTGCGACATGAAGTCGGGCGTCGCCGTCCAGCTCCGTATCGCGGCCACCGTCCCCGAACCCAACCGGGACCTCACCTTCGTCTTCTACGACAACGAGGAGGTCGCGGCCGATCTGAACGGGCTGAAGCACGTGGCCGAGGCCCACCCCGAGTGGCTGCGGGGTGATTTCGCGGTCCTCCTGGAGCCCTCCGACGGACAGGTCGAGGGCGGCTGCCAGGGCACGCTGCGGATGCTGCTGAAGGTCACCGGCGAGCGTGCCCACTCGGCGCGCAGCTGGATGGGCTCGAACGCGATCCACGCAGCCGCCCCGATCCTCGCCCGGCTCGCCGCCTACGAGCCGCGCCGCCCGGTGATCGACGGTCTGGAATACCGCGAGGGCCTGAACGCGGTGAACATCTCGGGCGGGGTCGCGGGCAACGTCATCCCCGACGAGTGCGTGGTGACGGTCAACTTCCGGTTCGCGCCGGACCGGACCGAGCACGAGGCGGTCCTGCACGTCCTGGAGGTGTTCGAGGATTGCGGGGTGGAGGACTTCACCATCGACGACAACGGCAGCGGCGCGCTCCCCGGCCTCTCCCACCCGGCCGCGGCCGCGTTCATCGAGGCGGTCGGGGGCACCCCGCAGCCCAAGTACGGCTGGACGGACGTCTCCCGCTTCAGCGCCCTCGGCATCCCGGCGGTCAACTACGGCCCGGGCAACCCGCACCTGGCGCACAAGCGGGACGAGCGCGTGGAAACGGCCAAGATCCTCGAGGGCGAGCGGCGGCTGCGCGACTGGCTCACCGCCTGAGGCGCGGCGCGTACCCGTCGGCTGTCCGCAGCGGACATGCCCGCGTCCCCCCGTCGTAACCAGCGGAGATCTACGCTGGGCCGGAACGACCTGTCCCCCGCACCGGTTTCGGCCGGGGCGGGGGAGATCCGTACGCGGAGGGAGTGGACATGGCTACTGGCGACCCGAGGGGCAAGAAGCGGCCACCGGACGAGCAGCGGCTGGGCCCGGTGCTGCGCAGGCGGGACCAGGTTCAGGCGAGCACCACCGACCAGCGGCTGCTGGACGCGGGCGGTCCCTCGGACTGGGTGCACACCGATCCCTGGCGTGTTCTGCGCATCCAGTCGGAGTTCATCGAGGGCTTCGGGACGCTGGCCGAACTCCCGGCCGCGATCAGCGTGTTCGGCTCGGCGCGGACCCCGGTCGACTCGCCCGAGTACGAGGCGGGCGTCGCCCTCGGCCGGGGGCTGGTCGACGCCGGGTTCGCGGTGATCACCGGTGGCGGACCGGGTGCCATGGAGGCGGCCAACAAGGGCGCCCTGGAGGCGAAGGGCATCTCCGTCGGCCTCGGCATCGAGCTCCCCTTCGAGCAGGGGCTGAACCCGTACGTCGACATCGGCCTGAACTTCCGCTACTTCTTCGTCCGGAAGATGATGTTCGTCAAGTACGCGCAGGGGTTCGTGGTCCTGCCCGGCGGCCTCGGCACCCTCGACGAACTCTTCGAGGCGCTCACGCTGGTGCAGACCCAGAAGGTCACCCGCTTCCCCATCGTGCTGTTCGGCACCGAGTACTGGGGCGGGCTCGTGGACTGGCTCAAGAACACCCTCGTCGCCCAGGGCAAGGCCGCCGAGAAGGACCTGCTGCTGTTCCACGTGACCGACGACGTGGACGAGGCGGTCGCCCTGGTGTCGAAGGAGGCCGGCCGCTAGGGCTTCACGAGGGGCACGGGGCGTCACGAGGGGCACGGGAGGGCCGGGGATCCGGTTCCCCTCCCGTGCCCCTCGCGTGCTCCGGGTGCTACGCCAGTCCGCGCCGGGCCACCGTCGGCGGGCGGTGCCCGGCGATCGACGCCACCATGTCCAGCACCTGACGGGTCTCCGCGACCTCGTGGACGCGGTACACCTGCGCGCCCAGCCACGCCGACACGGCGGTCGTCGCCAGCGTCCCGAGGACCCGCTCCTTGACCGGCTTGTCGAGCGTCTCGCCGACGAAGTCCTTGTTGGAGAGGGACACGAGGACCGGCCACCCGGTGGAGACCATCTCCCCGAGCCGCCGCGTCGCCTCCAGGCTGTGCCGGGTGTTCTTCCCGAAGTCGTGTCCCGGATCGATGAGCACCGACTCGCGGGGCACCCCGAGGGCGACCGCGCGCTCCGCGAGCCCGAGCGTGACCCGCAGGATGTCCGCCATCACGTCGTCGTAGGCGACCCGGTGCGGACGCGTCCGCGGCTCGGACTCCCCGGCGTGCGTGCACACGAGCCCCACCCGGTATCGGGCGGCCACCTCGGCCAGCCGGGGATCGACCCCGCCCCAGGCGTCGTTGAGCAGGTCGGCACCGGCCTCGCAGACCGCCTCGCCGACCTCGTGCCGCCAGGTGTCGACGCTGATGACCACGTCGGGGAAGCGGCGGCGCACCTCGGCGACGAAGCCGACCGTCCGGCGCGCCTCCTCCTCGGCGGTGACCTCCTCGCCCGGCCCGGCCTTGACCCCGCCGATGTCGATGATGGCGGCGCCCTCGGCCACCGCCTGCTCCACGCGCGCGAGAGCGGGCTCGTCGCGGAAGGTGGCCCCCTGGTCGTAGAAGGAGTCCGGGGTCCGGTTCACGATCGCCATGATCACCGGCTCGTGCGCGCCGAATTCGCGCCTGCCCAGCCTGAGCATCCCCTGTGACCTCTCCCAGTCAGTCGTACCGACAAGCCGCCTGCGACCTTAGCTGTCACACTCGCATGGCACGATCGGAGCCTGACACCCGGACAGCGTCAGACTGTTTTCGTCAGCACCAGTAAGCACCAGTACTTTCGCGCCGGCGCGACCAGCGCCGGCACCAGAGCGTGGGGACCTCAGCGATGTTCATGTTCTTGTTCCTGGTCGTCGCCCTCGCCGTCGTGGTCGCCGCGGTGACCCTGTCCGTGGTGGGCGGCGGTGAGAGCACGCCACTTCCCGACGCCGAGCCCGAACGGCTGCGCGATCCGCTGCCGTACGACCGTCCGGTGCACAAGGCCGACGTGGACGCCCTGCGCTTCGCCGTCACCGCGCGCGGCTACCGCATGTCGGACGTCGACGACGCGCTGGGCCGTCTGGGCGCCGAGATCGGCGAGCGGGACGCCCGGATCGCCGACCTGGAGGCCGAGCTCGCGGGGGCCCGCGCGGCGAGCGGCACCACCTCGCTGCGCAAGCACCCCGAGGACGAGCGGTGAGCGGCGCCCTGGCCGGACCCGACGGCGTGCTGCGCTGTCCCTGGGCGCTGTCCGCCGAGGACTACGTGACGTACCACGACGAGGAGTGGGGCAGGCCCGTCCGCGGCGACGACGCCCTCTACGAGCGGCTGTGCCTGGAGGCCTTCCAGTCGGGGCTGTCCTGGATCACGATCCTGCGCCGCCGCTCCGGCTTCCGCGCGGCCTTCGCGGACTTCGAGATCGCCAAGGTCGCCCTGTTCACGGAGGCCGACGAGGAACGCCTGCTCGCCGACCCGGGGATCATCCGCAACGGCGCCAAGATCCGGGCGACCGTCGCCAACGCGCGCGTGCTGGCCGAGTGGGCCCCGGGCGAGCTGGACGAGCTCGTCTGGTCCTTCGCCCCCGACCACGCCTCGCGGCCCGCCCCCGAGAAGCTCTCCGACGTACCGGCCGTCACCGACGGGTCGACCGCCCTGTCCAAGGCGCTCAAGAAGCGCGGCATCCACTTCGTGGGCCCGACGACGGCGTACGCCCTGATGCAGGCGTGCGGGCTGGTGAACGACCACCTGGCCGACTGCGCCGCGCGCGACGCCGGCTGACCGGGACGCGCCCGGCGGCCCGGGGGCCCCCGCCGCGGACCGCACGGTCCGCGGCGGGGCCCCGGACGGTCAGCGCCCCAGGTACTTGGGCTTCTCCTTGTTCACGAACGCCTGGACCGCGATGGCGTGGTCCTCGGAGGCACCGGCCCGTCCCTGGAGCTCGTCCTCCTTCTCCAGGGTTTCCTCCAGCGAGTGGGTGAGCCCGAAGGCGACGGACTCCTTCAGCGCGGCGTACGCCAGCGTCGGTCCGGCGGCCAGCGCCCGCGCCACCTTCTCCGCCTCGGCACGCACCTCGCCGACCGGAACCAGCCGGTTCGCGATGCCCAGCTCGTACGCCTCCTGGGCGCTGATGCTGCGCGGGAAGAGCAGCAGGTCGGTGGCACGGCTCGGGCCGATCACCCGGGGCAGCGTCCAGGAGATCCCGGAGTCGGCGGTCAGCGCGACACCGGCGAAGGACGTGTTGAAGGCGGCCGTGTCGGCGACGACGCGGTAGTCCGCGGCGAGCGCGAAACCGAACCCGGCCCCGGCCGCGACACCGTTGACCCCGGCCACCACGGGCTTCGCGGCGCCGGTGAGCGCCCGCACGATGGGGTTGTAGTGCTCGCGCACGGTGCGCATCGTCCCGCCCGACCCCGACCCCGACCCCGACTCGCGGTCGGCGGCCAGCAGTCCGATGTGCTCCTTGAGGTCCTGGCCCACGCAGAACGCCCGGTCGCCGGCCGCGGTCAGCAGGATCGCCCGTACCGCGTCGTCCGAGGCGGCGGCCTGCGCCGCGTCCCGGAGGGCGACCTTGGTCTCGACGTTCATCGCGTTCATCGCCTCGGGGCGGTTCAGGGTGATCGTCGCCAGTCCGTCGCTCACCTCGTAGAGCACGGTGTCGGCCATGGTGGGTTCCTTCCGGGGGTCGCGGCTTGTCGTACCGGCCGGTACGTCCTGTGTCCGATGACAGCATGGCGGAGATCACCGGCGGGGTCGCGGGACATACATGTGACCTGCATCAAAGAATTCCCCGCGACGGGAGTCGATGCGGCGGCGAAGTATCGCAGCCACATCGCCGAATTGGGTGGTTTTGCTCAAGCGCGTTGCGCAAGCGATGCCGACTGATGTTGGTCATCGGGTCCTGAGATGCGAGATAATGGCCTGGAAGCAATGTGTTCGATGCCGGTGACGCGTGTCCTATGAAGGGGACGTGCGTGCCCTCCGAGGGGGCCGTCGGCGACGATGAGCTGGTTTCAGGAAGGGGAACGAGCATGGCGGCCATGAAGCCGCGGACGGGCGATGGCCCGCTCGAGGTGACCAAGGAGGGGCGGGGCATCGTCATGCGCGTTCCGCTCGAAGGCGGCGGTCGGCTCGTCGTCGAGCTGACCCCTGACGAGGCCGACGCGCTCGGCGACGCCCTCAAGAAGGTCGTCGGCTGACGCGGAACGCGACCCATACCTCTTTCGGCTTCCCCGGTACCGCACACGGTGCCGGGGAAGCCGCTTTTCCGGTCGTACGGCAACGCCGCGTCGTACGGCACCGCCGCTCCGGGCGGCCGACGGGGACCTGCGGGGTCAGCGTTTGACCGCGCACAGCAGGCCGTCGCCGACCGGCAGCAGCGACGGCACCAGCTCCTGGCTCTCGCGCACCGCGCGCAGCAGCTCGCGCAGCCGGGCCACCTCGACCGGCTGCGGTCCCGAGTCCACGGTGCGGCCGTCCGCGAAGACGCCCTCGAAGGCGACGAGCCCGCCCGGCCGCAGCAGGCGCAACGATTCAGCGAGGTAGTCCAGGCACTCCAGCCGGTCGCCGTCGCAGAACACGAGGTCGTATCCGGCGTCCGCGAGACGGGGCAGGACCTCCAGCGCGCGGCCCGGGATGAAGCGTGCCCGGTTGCTGGCGAAACCGGCGGCGCGGAAGGCCTGGCGGGCGAACTGCTGGCGCTCCGGTTCCGGATCCACCGTGGTCAGTACCCCGTCCGGCCGCATGCCGTGCAGAAGATGGATTCCGGAGACACCGGTCCCGGTGCCGATCTCGGCGACGGCCTTCGCGTCCACGGTGGCGGCGAGCAGGCGCAGCGCGGCACCCGTGCCGGGCGTGACCGAGCGCAGGCCCACCTCGTGGGCCCGGTCCCGCGCCCAGCGCAGCGCCTCGTCCTCGGCGACAAAGGCGTCGGCGAACGCCGCCCAGCTCGTCTGCCGGTTGCCGGTAATGACCCTCTCCTGTCCCCGTGGTTGCCTGGGCGTGACTGTATCCGCTGGGGCCGGGAACCTGCGGATGGGACCGGGCGTTTAGAGGGGTGGGAGAACCGAGCGGGGGGAAGTCGATGAGCCGGTACACGGAGCGGGGCGGCGGGCGGACGCCGGCGCGGCCATATGGGCCCGTATCAAATTCCCGTAAAACCGCTTATCCGGAGCTAACGGGCGAGGTGGCTATGGTAGGGGCTCCACTGGACACCACCAGAGCCGACAGGGGAGGTGCGGCTGCGCCTGTGGATCGGGGAGGAGTGCTGCGGCGCCTGCTCAGATCGACCGGCGAGCCGAAATCCGTGACCGACAACGCTGACCAGCTTCCCGCTGCCGCCCCGGCGCAGACCGCGACGTTCACCACCGACGCGGAGGCGCAGGCATGGACTCCGCCCACCTGGGAGGAGATCGTCAGCACGCACAGCGGTCGCGTCTACCGTCTCGCCTACCGCCTCACGGGCAACCAGCACGACGCCGAGGACCTCACCCAGGAGGTCTTCGTCCGCGTCTTCCGCTCGCTGTCGACCTACACGCCGGGCACCTTCGAGGGCTGGCTGCACCGCATCACCACGAACCTCTTCCTCGACATGGTGCGGCGCAAGCAGCGCATCCGCTTCGACGCCCTCGGCGACGACGCGGCCGAGCGGCTGCCCAGCCGTGAGCCCTCACCGCAGCAGGTCTTCAACGACGCGCACTTCGACGCCGACGTCCAGCAGGCGCTGGACACCCTCGCGCCCGAGTTCCGCGCCGCCGTCGTCCTGTGCGACATCGAGGGGCTGTCCTACGAGGAGATCGCCGCGACCCTGGGCGTCAAGCTCGGCACGGTCCGCTCCCGGATCCACCGCGGCCGCTCCCAGCTCCGCAAGGCCCTGGCACACCGGTCTCCCGAGGCCCGCGCCGAGCGTCGCTCGTTCGCGGCCCGTGTGCCCGTGCTGGGGGGAGGGGGCGCGAGCACGTGAGTGGAATCCGTCCCACCCCTGCCGAGCAGCACCTCGGGGACCGACTCTCCGCCCTGGTGGACGGAGAGCTCGGTCATGAGTCGCGCGACCGCGTCCTGGCCCACCTCGCCACCTGCGCCAAGTGCAAGGCCGAGGCCGACGCCCAGCGCCGACTGAAGAACGTCTTCGCGGAAGCGGCCCCGCCGCCGCCCTCCGAGAGCTTCCTCGCCCGTCTCCAGGGGCTTCCCGGGGGAGGCGACTCCGACAGCCCGCGACTGAACGGCGGCAGCTTCGGCTCCGGACTGCCCGGCACTTTCGGGGGACGGGGCGAGACCTTCGGTTACGCGCCGGCCGGACCGCACGCCGACGTGCTGCCCTCCGTCCCGGGGCGCGGCTTCCGCATCCATGACGTCAGCCGTCACGACGCCGACCGGCCCGCCTCGCGCGGGCTGCGGTTCGCCTTCGTCGCCGCGGGCGCGGTGTCGCTCGCGGCCGTCGCGCTCGGCGGGGTGACCACCGGTATGCCCGGGGACACGGACGCGCGCGGAGGTAGCGGCTCCGGGAGCAATGTGACGCCGTCCCGGCCCCAGGGCACGGGAGCGACCTCGGCCTCCGAGTCGCAGCGCCGCCGCTCCGTCGGACCGCTGCTCCCCCAGGGCGAGCGGTCGCTCGGCAACGGTCCGGTGGCACCGACCGCGGTGTCCGCCCCGCTGCTGCCCGGAGTCCCCGCTCCGGTGGGCCGCGTCCAGGACGCCGTGCACGCGCTGACGACACCGGTGGTCGCCGGTGCCGCCGCGACGTCCCCGCTCATACGCCCCCTCACCGACGTCCAGCCGCTCGTGCCGACCCCGGCTCCGGGGCTGTCGGCCGCCCCCGCCGTGACACCGTCCCCCTCTTCGTCCCCGTCCTCCGCCCCTCGTCACACCCGCTGACACCGCCCTCTGCGCGCCGGCCCGGGAACCTGGTTGAATCCGGGGTGGGCCGCGTCCGCGGGAGGGATCACGGACGCGGAGTCGACAAGTCCGTGGTGGCTCATCGGCGCGTTGTGCCGCGGGCCAGGTGTGGGGAGAGCATGAACGAGGGCAGGCCCACGAAGGCGAAGTGGTGGAGTCGACCCCGGTCCGAGGCCGTGGGAGCGGACACCGGACCGGCTCACCTCGCGGAAACGGGTCCGGCCCATCCCGCCGACGCTTACCGGAGCACCGAGGGCGGTGCGGAGCCGGGCGTGCCCGGGGCGCGGACGCAGCCGGGAGGAGCCCGCCCGGGCGACACCGGGGGCGACTACGAACTGGAGCGGCCGGCGGCCGTTCCCCGCCCCGCCCGGGCGGACTCCGCCACCGGCCCTGTGCCCGCGTCCCCGGCCGACGGCCGAGCCGGCTCCGAGCCCGCCACCACGGCCGCGCCTCACGTCGGCGCGGGGGCCGAGGACGGCGGGGAACGATCCGCCGACACCGGCGGTGGTGCCGACGGTGCTCGTGATGCCGACGGTGCTCGTGACGCCGACGACGACCGTGACCGCGGCACCGGCAGCGGCCATGGCGCTGGCACCGGCTCCGGCCGTGGCACCGGCAGCGGTCCTGACGGTGACCAGGGTGACGGCGGGGACTTCGTGCTCCAGCGGCCCGGTTCGCCGCGGCCCGAGCCCCTGCACGCCCCCGACCCCTACGGCACGCCGCCCTACGGCCACCCCGGCCCCTGGGCGCCCGCCCCGCCGGTCCAGCACCCCGCCGGGCCCCCCGCCACTCCCGCCCCGGCCGACTCCGCCGCCCCGGCCGATCCCGCCGGGCCCGTCGAGCCGGTCGCGCCCGTGGAGTCACCCGCCCCCGATCCCTGGCGGAACTACGACCCCTGGGCCGTGACCGGAGATCCGCAGCAGCACGGTGACCTCCGGCCAAGCGGCTCCTTCCAGCAGAACGGCATCGCCGTGCCCACCGTGGCGGAGCGGCGCAGGAGGGCGAGGAAGTCCCTGGCGGCCGCCGCCGTCGTGCTCGCGCTGGTGTCCGGGAGCGTGGGCGGCGCCGTGGGGGTGTACCTGGAGCGGAACGGGGGACTGACGGACATCGAGCTGCCCCAGGCCGCCAAGGAGGCCCCGGGACGCGCCCCGGACAGCGTCGCCGGGATCGCGGCGCACGCGCTGCCCAGCGTCGTCACCCTGCACGTCCACGGGAGCGAGGAGGACGGCACCGGCACCGGCTTCGTGCTCGACGGCGACGGACACATCCTCACCAACAACCACGTGATCGAACCCGCCGGCGGCAGCGGCACGATCACCGTGACGTTCAGCGGCGGCGAGACCGCGAAGGCGGAGGTCGTCGGGCACGACAGCGGCTACGACCTCGCCGTGGTCAAGGTCTCGGGGGTGCACGGCCTGTCCCCGATGCCGCTGGGCAACTCGGACAGCGTCCAGGTCGGCGATCCCGTCGTCGCGATCGGCGCGCCCTTCGACCTCGCCAACACGGTCACCTCGGGGATCATCAGCGCCAAGGGCCGGCCCATCACGGCGGGCGGCGAGAAGGGCGACGGCACCGACGTCTCGTACGTGGACGCGCTCCAGACCGACGCGCCGATCAACCCCGGCAACTCGGGCGGGCCACTGCTCGACTCCCGGGCCCGTGTCATCGGCATCAACAGCGCCATCCGCTCCGCCGACAGCGGTTCCGTCCTGGGGACCGGTCAGGCCGGTTCCATAGGGCTCGGCTTCGCCATCCCGGTCAACCAGGCCAAGCGCGTCGCCGAGGAACTCATCAACACCGGCAAGGCCACGCACCCCGTGATCGGTGTCACACTCGACATGAACTACACGGGTGACGGCGCGCGGGTCGGCACCAAGGCCGCCGGGGGCGGCGCGTCCGTCACGGCCGGCGGTCCCGGTGCCAGGGCGGGCATCAGGGCCGGCGACGTCATCACCGAGGTCGACGGCACGCGCGTCCACTCCGGCGAGGAACTCATCGTGAAGACCCGCGCCCACCGGCCCGGCGACCGCCTCCGGCTGACCGTCAGGCGGGGCGGCGCGGACAGGACGATCACCCTGGTCCTCGGCTCGGCGGACGGGGGCTGAGGGGCGCGGACGCCGGGTCCGCGAGTGACGCGAACCTCACAGCCGGGTACGCCGCCGCGGCTCCGGACGGCGGACGCCGGGGAAAACCCGTGGGGCGCCCGGAGCGGGGAACCCCGGGACAGTTCCGGACGGACGGGAACGGCGGGTACGGTTGGACGCGGCCCGGACCGCGGAAGACTCCCGAGGGCCGAGGACCGAGGGCATCGCGAGGAGCTATCAGGTGTTCAATGACGTAGGACTGCTCGAGCTGGTGACGCTGATCGTCCTGGCCGTGCTCGTCTTCGGTCCCGACAAGCTTCCGAAGGTGATCCAGGACGTCACGCGCACGATCCGCAAGATCCGTGATTTCTCGGAGAGCGCCAAGGCGGACATCCGTCATGAACTCGGCCCGGAGTTCAAGGACTTCGAGTTCGAGGACCTCAACCCCAAGACGTTCATCCGCAAGCAGTTGGAGAACGACGAGCTGGGGCTCAAGGAGATCCGCAACGGCTTCGACCTGAAGAAGGAGATGGCCGAGGTCACGGACGCCGTGCACGGCCGCGAGTCGGAGTCCTCCACGGCGGGCGGGTCCGCCAACGGCACGGCCGGCGGTTCCGTCGACATGACGAAGAAGCGCGAGAAGCTCGACGCCGGCGAGCACCCGCCCTACGACGCCGACGCCACCTGATCTCCGCAGGACGCCGTCCGATCCCGTACGGAGTACCGCTCCGCGGTGCCTCGTAGGGGCCCCGCGCGGTCCGAATACGCCGTTCGCGCACCTTACGCGCCGGGCGCTTTCGCCGCCGCCCGGAGCGGGGTGGCTATGCTGCCCAGTTGTTGTGCGGACCGACAAGGTCGCCCGAGGGGGGTGGGCCGCCCGGTCCGACGTAGAGCGAGGAGGCGTCCGGCAGATGGAGACGACAAGTCGGGTAGGCGCGCAGGCGCCGGCCGCGGAGGGCGGACAACAGGTCCCCTCCGCCCGGCGTACGGTCGACGGCTACCTGCTGGCGCCCTTTCCCTGGTACGGCCTCGACGAGGCGTTCACGGGGCCGCGCTGGCTGATGCAGGTGGGCACCTCCGCGGACGGCGTGGTCGAGCACGGTTCGGTGGGGCACGGGGACGAGCCCTCGGTGCGCCCCGAGCCCGGCGAGGACAAGGAGCGGTTCGCGGTGGTGGTCACCGTGGCCGCCAACCCCGACCGGCGCAGCGCGGACGGCACGGGACTGCTGGAGGCCACCTCGGTGTCCTCGGCGGCGTGGCTGGCCGGTGTGGGGCTGCTGTCCTTCACCTGGCCCGGCCAGATGGACCACTCCCTGCGCGACGACTGGCTGGACCAGCAGACCGAGACCGCGTGGGTGCTGGCCGACGACCTGGACGGCCCGGACTGGTCCACCCTGTCCCTGCCCGTGGACGGCGTACCCACGCCCTTCCACTACCGCGAGTCCGAGTTCGGCTGGGTCCTCGCGGGTTCCACCCCGGAGGGCGTCCACGTGGGCGCGTACGGGCGCGGGATGAGCGCGTACGGGCTCGGCTTCGCGACGATCAAGGACATCGCGGCGTACGACAGGCCCTAGGGCCCTGACGGCGGCCGCGAGGCTCCGGGGGCCGTGGTGGGCGTGCGCGCGCCCCACGAGCCCGGCGAGGGGCCCTGGAAGCCGTTACGAGGAAGGGGGCGCCGTCCGTGCGGACGGCGCCCCCTTCCTCGTGCGGACGGCGCCGGAGCCTCCTGCGGGAGGCCCGGAGACCCGGAACGCGTCCGGGTCCTAGAACTTGTTGCGCGGGGTGATGCCCAGCGACATGCCCGACAGACCGCGCTGACGGCCGCCCAGCTTGCCCGCGATGGCGCGCAGGGCCGAACCGGCGGGGGAGTCGGGGTCGGTCAGGACGACCGGCTTGCCCTCGTCGCCGCCCTCGCGCAGACGGACGTCGATCGGGATGGAGCCGAGGACCGGGACGGTCGCGCCGGTGGTGCGGGTCAGGCCGTCGGCGACCGTCTGGCCGCCGCCGGTGCCGAACACGTCGACCATCTCGTCGCAGTGCGGGCAGGGCAGCCCCGACATGTTCTCGACGACGCCCACGATCTTCTGGTGGGTCTGCACGGCGATGGACCCGGCCCGCTCGGCCACCTCGGCCGCCGCCATCTGCGGGGTCGTGACGACCAGGATCTCGGCGTTCGGGACGAGCTGGGCGACGGAGATCGCGATGTCGCCGGTGCCCGGCGGGAGGTCCAGGAGCAGGACGTCCAGGTCGCCCCAGTACACGTCCGCCAGGAACTGCTGGAGTGCGCGGTGGAGCATCGGGCCGCGCCAGACCACCGGCGCGTTGCCCGGGGTGAACATGCCGATGGAGATGACCTTCACGCCGTTCGCGGACGGCGGCATGATCATGTTCTCGACCTGGGTCGGCCGGCCCTCCGCACCGAGCATGCGCGGCACCGAGTGGCCGTAGATGTCGGCGTCCACGACACCGACCTTGAGACCGTCGGCGGCCATCGCGGCGGCCAGGTTCACGGTGACCGAGGACTTGCCGACACCGCCCTTGCCGGACGCCACCGCGTACACACGGGTGAGCGAGCCGGGCTTGGCGAACGGCACCTCGCGTTCGGCGGTGCCGCCCTTCAGCGCGGTCGCCAGCTCACGGCGCTGTTCGTCGCTCATCACGTCGAGTTCGACGTCGACACGGGTGACGCCCTCGACCCGTGAGACCGCCTCCGTCACCCGCTGGGTGATCGTGTCGCGCATCGGGCAGCCGGAGACCGTCAGGTACACCGCGACCGCGACCACGCCGTCCGCGCCGATCTCCACCGATTTGACCATCCCCAGCTCGGTGATGGGTCGGTTGATCTCGGGGTCGTTCACCGTCGCCAGTGCTTCGCGCACCGCGTCTTCCGTAGCCATAGGGACGATGGTACGGCGCGACCCATGTGCCCCGGAAAGCCCTGTCACCGGTCGTCTACGTCACGTCCCTGCGACCGATCCGCCGGGAATACGACCCGCTCGCCCCCGTGGCCGTCGCGGCGGCGGTCCTCCAGCTCCTTGACCAGGTCCTGGAGCTCGTTGCGGATCCAGTCGCGGGTGGCGACCTCGCCCAGGCCCATCCGCAGCGCGGCGATCTCGCGGGTGAGGTACTCGGTGTCGGCGATGGAGCGCTCGTTCTGCTTGCGGTCCTGTTCGAGGTTGACCCGGTCGCGGTCGTCCTGCCGGTTCTGCGCGAGCAGGATCAGCGGGGCGGCGTAGGAGGCCTGGAGCGACAGCATCAGGGTCAGGAAGATGAACGGGTAGTTGTCGAAGCGCAGATCGCCCGGCGCGAAGATGTTCCAGACCACCCACACGATGATGACGACGGTCATCCAGACGATGAACCGTCCGGTGCCCAGGAAGCGGGCGATGCGCTCCGAGAGCCGCCCGAAGGCCTCCGGGTCCCACTCGGGCAGCAGCCTGAGCTTCGGCAGTTTCGGCTGGTCGAGCCGGGCGCGCGGGCGGGAGGCCGCCGTCGCCCCCGTGGTGGCCCGCTCCCGGGCCTCACGGTCGGGCGCCATGGTGTCCCTCTCCGCCCCGCGGGCCGTTCGGCTCCCGGAGCCGGTCCTCGGGGCCGCGTCCGTCCTCGGGGCCGCGTCCGTCCTCGGGGCCGCGTCCGTCCCCGGGAGCGTCCTCGCGGCCGGTCCCGGGCCCGTCGCGGTCGTCGTCGCGCTCCGCGTGCATGCTTTCGTGCACGCCCTCGTCGAGGTGGAACTCCGTCTCCCGCCAGTCCTCGGGCAGCATGTGGTCCAGGACGTCGTCCACGGTCACCGCGCCGAGCAGCGAGCCGCTCTCGTCGACGACGGGGGCCGCGACCATGTCGTACGTCGCGAAGAACCCGGCGACCACCGGCAGCTCGTCCTCCGGGGCCAGCGGGTGGAGGTCGTCGGCGACCAGCGAGCCGACCAGCGTGAACGGAGGGTCGCGCAGCAGCCGCTGGAAGTGCACGGTACCCAGGTACTTGCCCGTCGGCGTCTCGTCCGGCGGGCGGCACACGTACACCTGGGCGGCGAGCGCGGGGGACAGGTCGGGGTCGCGGACCCGGGCGAGCGCTTCGGCGACGGTCGCGTCGGCCCGCAGCACGATGGGCTCGGTGGTCATGAGCCCGCCCGCCGTCCGTTCCGCGTACGCCATCAGCCGCCGGACGTCGGCCGCCTCGCCGGGCCGCATCAGCCTCAGCAGCCGCTCCACGTCCTCGGTGGGCAGCTCCGCGAGCAGGTCGGCCGCGTCGTCGGGGTCCATGGCCTCCAGGACGTCCGCCGCGCGCTCCTCCTTGAGCTTGCCGAGGATCTCGATCTGGTCGTCCTCGGGCAGTTCCTCCAGGACGTCGGCGAGGCGGTCGTCGTCGAGCGCGGCGGCCACCTCGCCGCGCCGCTTGGGCGACAGGTGGTGCAGCACGTTCGCGAGGTCGGCGGGCCGCAGCTGCTCGAAGGTGGCGAGCAGGCTCTCCGCGCCCTGTCCGTGCTCCTCCAGCGAGAAACCGGTGACGGAGGACCAGTCGACCGTCATCGTCTCGCCCTTGGCGCGCCTGAAGGCGCCGGCGCGCCCCTTGCGCACGAAGACCCGGCCGATCTCCCACTCCCTGCGGGCCGGGAGCTGCTGGACCGACACGTCCAGGACCGTCACCTCCTCACCCGTCTCGACGAGGGTCACGAGCCGGTCGAGCAGCTCGCCGAAGACGAGCCGTTCGGTGGGCCGCTGCTCGAAGCGGCGCACGTTCAGGACGCCGGTCGTGATGACCTGGCCGGACTCGACGCCGGTCACCCGGGTCATGGGCAGGAAGATGCGGCGGCGCGTGGACAGTTCGACGACGAGACCGAGCAGGCGCGGCGGACGGCGTCCCACGCGCAGCATGGCGACGAGGTCCCGCACCCGGCCCACCTGGTCGCCGTTCGGGTCGAAGACGGCGACGCCGGACAGGTGCGAGACGAAGATCCGGGGGGCGGCTGCGGCCATGCCCGCGCCTCCTTCGCTTCGATGCGTTCTGTGCCGGTCTGTCCGCTCGGGTGGGCTTCAGGCTAGCCCGTCCCGGTCGGGTACGCCCTGGCGGGCGGTCCGGACGGACTGCCTCCGCCGGGCGGGCACCGCACCGGTACGCTGCCGTACGCCGTTTGAGGACCGCGCACGAGAGGCAGCCCCACCTGTGACCGCAATTCCCCAGGGCCGTACCCGCAGAGCCGTGACGGTGGCCGCGATGTGCGCGCTGGCCGTGACAGGTACGGGACTGACGGGGTGCGGCGGCGAGGATCCGGACGCGGGCACGAACGGGGTCGGCAAGCTGTCCGCGGCCGCCATCCAGACGAAGGCGAGGACGGCGGCCGGGAAGGCGCCGACCGTGCGGCTCTCGGGGACCGTCGTCTCGGGCGGCACCACGTACACCCTCGACATGCGCCTCAAGTCCGACGGCGCCACCGGCTCGGTCACCTCGAAGGGGGCCGGCTTCCACCTGCTGCGGGTCGGCGAGCACCTCTTCCTCAAGGCCGACGCCGCGTTCTGGGCCCATGAGGACGGCAAGGACGGCGGCAAGGCGGACACCGCGGCGGCGGACAAGCTGGAGGGCATGTACGTGAAGGTGCCGACCGGCGACCCCGCCTACAAGCGCTTCATCGTCTTCACCGACAAGAACGTCCTGCTCGAAGGGCTGCTCGGTCTGCACGGCACCCTCGCCAAGGACGGCCACCACGAACAGTCCGGCGTCCGCACGATCCGCATCTCCGGCGACAAGGGCGCGGGCGGCACCCTGGACGTCTCCCTGAAGGGCACCCCGTACCCGGTCCTGCTCGGACGGGCGGGCAACGCCGGCAGCCTCAAGCTGACCGACTGGGGCAAGGACTTCCCGCTGGCGGAACCGCCGAAGAAGGACACGGTCGACTACGGGCAGCAGCTCCCCACGTCATGACCCCGCCCGGCCGCGCACCCGGCCGGGTCACCCCCTCCGGCCCGCGCGCCGCCGCGTGATCCGGGCGACAGGTCCTGGTGCCTGCCGCGGCACACTAGCCGCGCTTGCGCCGCTTCAGCAGGAGGCGGGGCAGCGCGGCCGGAACCGGCCTGCGGGTCGTCACCGGGGTCGGCAGCGGCGGTTCGGCGAGCGAGCCCTCGGGCAGTTCCTCGGTCGCGCCCGTCGGTTCCAGGCGCAGCACCCGGCACTCACGCGCCCAGCGCTCCGGCATGGCCTCGCCGTCCGGGGCGTTCAGCCGCTTGCCCTTGAGCTCCCCGACGGCCGTCTCCCACTCAGGGGTGCCCGAGGCGAGTTCCACGACCGTGGCCGACCAGGTGACGAGCCGTCCGCCCTTGTCCTTGCTGCGCACGGTGACCACCGCGTGCCCCCCGTCGGCCAGGCCCGGCAGCGGCTGCTCGCCGGGCCCGTCGCCGACCAGACAGGCCGCGCCGTCGTGCCACACGTGCCACAGCGCGCGGGTGGGCGCCGCCCCGTCCGGACCGGCCGGCGAGGGCGTGCCGGCGCCCCGTACCCAGATCAGCCCGGACTTCTTGGTGGCCTCCTCGACGAGGGCCTGGTCGAGCAGCTCTTGCGTCATGGGGCCCAGACTATCCAGCCCGTCCTACAGCCAGCCGTTGCGCTTCAGGATGCGGTGGATCGAGAGGCAGAGTCCGACCGTGACGCCCATGACCACGGGGTAGCCGTAGCGCCAGTGCAGCTCGGGCATGTACTCGAAGTTCATGCCGTAGACGCCGCAGACCATCGTCGGCACCGCGACGATCGCGGCCCACGAGGTGATCTTGCGCATGTCCTCGTTCTGCGCGACGGAGGCCTGCGCGAGGTTCGCCTGGAGGATCGAGTTGAGCAGTTCGTCGAAGCCGAGGACCTGCTCCTGCACGCGCGCGAGGTGGTCGGCGACGTCGCGGAAGTACTTCTGGATGTCGGGGTCGATCAACCGCATCGGGCGCTCGCTCAGGAGCTGCATGGGGCGCAGCAGCGGTGACACCGCCCGCTTGAACTCCAGCACCTCGCGCTTGAGCTGGTAGATCTGCCCGGCGTCCGTGCCGCGCGGGGTGCCTCCCCGGCCCGGCGAGAACACCTCGGTCTCGACCTCCTCGATGTCGTCCTGCACGGCGTCCGCGACCGCGATGTAGCCGTCGACGACGTGGTCGGCGATCGCGTGCAGCACCGCCGAGGGGCCCTTGGAGAGCAGCTCGGGGTCGTCCTGGAGGCGGTGCCGCAGCCCGCGCAGCGATCCGTGCCCGCCGTGCCGGACGGTGATGAAGAAGTCCCCTCCGGTGAAGCACATGACCTCGCCGGTCTCGACGATCTCGCTGGTCGCGGTCAGCCGGTCGTGCTCGACGTAGTGGATGGTCTTGAAGACGGTGAACAGGGAGTCGTCGTAGCGCTCCAGCTTGGGCCGCTGGTGGGCCTGGACCGCGTCCTCCACGGCCAGCGGGTGCAGCCCGAACTCGCGGGCGATACCGGCGAATTCGTCCTCGGTGGGCTCGTGCAGGCCGATCCACACGAAGCCGCCGTCGCGCCGTACCTGGCGCATGGCCTCCTGCGGGGTGAGCGGGGTGCGGGTCTCGACGCGGGCGCCGTCGCGGTAGACGGCGCAGTCGACCACGGCCGACGGGGTGCCGGGGTCACGGGTGGTGTCGTACGAGCCACTCTCCTTGCGCAGGGAGGGACGGGGGCGGACCGCGGCGCGCAGGTCACGGATCATCGACATGGCAGGCTCCTTCTCGCGGGCGGAGGCGGCCGGGCGACGGTTGGAACTACCCGGAATGGGGACGTCCTGACTGCGGATGTTTGGCACGTCCACAAAGCGGGGAGCACCGCACCGTCGCGGTGGCAGCTTCGCTACTGATTCAGATCGGACAGATCAGGGGTTCAGATCGGACAGATCAGGCGGAAACGAAGCGCTCTTCCGTGGTGCACCGGGCAACGCTGACACGTGTGCACACGATTGCGGTAAGCGACAGCCGGCGGGCCGGAAGGTCCGGCGGGACCAGCTGGGAACTCAGTGACCGGAAGAGCGGGTGGTACTGCACGATCGACTTCGGTCCATTGCAGCCCCACCTCCTCCGGTCGGTCCCCCGTGGGGGACGATCCATCCCCCGCAGGGGAGTCCGGCTCCCTCCGAAGGGGAGTCAGATCAGTCTCAGTGTGCCGGAGTACGGGAGCAACTCCCGTGGCGCCATGAGGGCCTGGGGCCCTCAGTCATGCACTGCTCCGACCAGCGGCCAAGAGTATCAGCGCACCGATACGTCAAGACCCCGCTTTGCGCGTTGTTGACCGGGGTCCGGTGCTCCATGGCGGAATTGACGCGGCCTATGCTCGATTCATGGCTGATGTTCTTCCTCTGGTCGAGGCCCGTTTGCGCTCCGCGCTGGGCGAACCCGACGCGCGGGCCGCGGTCACCTTCCTGGGCACCGATCGCATCGAGGTGCTGCGCTTCACGGAGGGCGACATCGTCCGCTACGCCACGCTCGGCATGTCCGCCCAGCCGATGACGGACCCCACCGCCGTGCTCGCCGATCCGGTGAAGGGGCCGCGCGCCGAACTGGTCCTCTCGGTCCGTCCGGGCGGGGCCGACACCGACAAGGCGCTCCGCCCGCTGGCCGTGCTCGCCGCCTCCCCTCAGGTCGAGGGTCTGGTCGTGGCCCCCGGCGCCTCGCTCGACGTGGGTGAACCCCTGTGGCCCGGCGCGCCGTTCACCTCCGTCCTGGTCGCCGAGTCCGGCGGTCTGGTGGAGGACCTGGAGCTGGACGCCCCCGCCGATCCCGTACGTTTCCTGCCGCTGCTGCCCATGACGCCCAACGAGGCCGCCTGGAAGCGCGTCCACGGTGCCGGCGCCCTCCAGGAGCGCTGGCTGAACGGCGGGACGGACCTGCGCGATCCGCTGCGCAAGTCCGTTCCCCTGGACTGACCGGTCCCGGGCGGGGGTGCGTGCGGCGGGGCGTCAAGTCCCGCTCGTGGCCGCCCGGTCGGCGAGGGCCGGTTCCGTGCGGACGGTGTCGTTCGCGGGTTCCTCCAGGGTCCCCTCCTCGGTCCCCTCCGTGAGGTCTCTCCCCCGGGGCCTTTCCCCGGGGGCCTCTCCATGGGCCCTCTCCATAGGTTCCTCCGCTGCGCTCCGACCGGATCGTTGCGTTATGCACACAATGGTTCGGGCGGGCTGGTGGATGTGAGCCGCACGTAGTTTTTTGGCGTGGCCGACCGTGCCGGACGGGTGATCGTCCTTGACGCGGGCAAGGACGGGGAGGACCGTTGAGCCCTATGAGGGGCGAACCCAGTTGCCCGAAGTGTGGTGGCCGGGTCAGGGCTCCCGGTCTCTTTGCCGATTCCTGGCAGTGCGATGTCCACGGCACGGTGCATCCGCTGCAGCCTGTGATCCCGCCCAGCGTCGAGGCCCTCGGTGTGGTCGTGCACCGCGCCCGGGTGCCGGTCTGGATGCCCTGGCCGCTTCCGGTCGGCTGGCTGTTCACCGGGGCGGCGTTCGCGGGGGACGACCGCAGCGGGGGCAGGGCCACCGTCATCGCCTGCTCGGGGCCCGGCCCGCTGGGCGGCATGGGTGAGCTGATCCTCGTCGCCGAGGAGCTGGGCGTCGGTCTCGGCGCGCGGTACGCGGGCATGGACGGACCGGACCCCGGCCCGTACATGGACGTCGAGAAGCCGCCCCAGGCGAAGGTCCTCGCGGCGGGCCGGCCCACCCCGCTCTGGCACGTCTCCGGCTCCCCCGACGACCGCGCCGTCTTCGCGGGCGAGGCGCGGGGGCTGTGGCTGTGGGCCGTCGTCTGGCCCGAGCAGACCGGGCTGCTGATGTACGACGAACTGGTCCTGACCGATCTGCGCGACGCGGGCGCGGAGGTCGACCTGCTGCCGTGCGGTGCGCTGTCGCCGCGCATCCTGGAGCCGTAGCGCGGCACCGCGCGGCACCCGGGCGGGGCGTGCCCGGCCGTGCGGGTGGCGGCCCCGGCGTGCCCGGACACCGGAGGGTGCGGCGGGCGGGTGCGCCCGGATGCCGTGCGGTGCGGGTGGCGGCCCCGGCGTATCCGGACGCGGGGGAGCGTGGCGGGCGGGTGTGCCCGGATGCCGTGCGGTGGGGCGGGGCGCGTGTGTCCGGATGCCGTGCGGTGCGGGGGGAGCGCGTGTGTCCGGACGTCGGGGAGTGTAGGGGGCGCTCCCCTGGAGCGGGTGTGACACCGGGGGTCGGATTCCCGTTATCCTTGAGCGTCCCGCCCGTTCCGTCACCGCCTGGAGTCCGCGTAGTGCGCATCGACCTGCACGCCCACTCCACCGCCTCCGACGGTACGGACACCCCGGCCGAGCTGGTGCGAGGCGCCGCCGCGGCCGGTCTGGACGTCGTCGCGCTGACCGACCACGACACCACGCGCGGTCACGCCGAGGCCGTCGCGGCACTGCCCGAGGGGCTCACCCTCGTCACGGGCGCCGAACTCTCCTGCCGGATCGACGGCATCAGCATGCACATGCTGGCCTACCTCTTCGACCCCGAGGACGCCGACCTGCTCGCCGAGCGCGAACTGGTGCGGGACGACCGGGTGCCGCGGGCCCAGGGCATGATCGCCAGGCTCCGGGAACTCGGTGTGCCGATCACCTGGGAGCAGGTGGCGCGCATCGCGGGCGACGGCTCGGTCGGCCGCCCGCACGTCGCCTCCGCGCTGGTCGAACTGGGCGTCGTCGACAGCGTCTCCGACGCCTTCACCGAGCAGTGGCTGGCCGACGGGGGCCGCGCCTACGTCCCCAAGCACGAGACCGATCCCTTCGAGGCGGTCCGGCTGGTCAAGGCTGCCGGAGGGGTCACCGTCTTCGCCCATCCCGCCGCCGCCAAACGGGGCCGGACCGTGCCGGAGTCGGTGATCGCGGAGCTGGCCGGCGCGGGCCTCGACGGCATCGAGGTCGACCACATGGACCACGAACCGGCCACCCGGGCACGGCTGCGCGGTCTGGCCTCCGAACTGGGGCTGCTGGTCACGGGCTCGTCCGACTACCACGGCGGCCGCAAGACCTGTGTGCTCGGGGAGTTCACGACCGACCCCGAGGTCTACGGGGAGATCACCCGCCGCGCCACCGGGGCGTTCCCGGTACCGGGCGCGGGCGGAGCCTGAACCCCCGGACGTTCCGCGCCTCGCGGGGCCGGCCCGGTCCTGTGACCGGGGCCGCCCGTCCGCGTCCGCGGTCGCGCCGACGGGCCGCTCCGTCGGGGCCGGCGCGTGAGGCCCGTACGGACCGGACCGGTGCCGTAAGGCCCCTGGTACGCGCTCTCCCGCCGTCGGTCTGACGCCCGCGCCCGCTCCTGTCCCGGATCGTGGCAGGGCCGTGCTTTCCGGCCGTGCGTTCCGGGCCGTGCTCGCGGGACGCGGCGCGCACCGCGGACCGGTACCCGCTCGGCGCGCGCTCCGGGCCGTACGACGGACCCGGCGCTCGCCCGGCGCGTACGTCCGTGCCACGCGGCGGACCGCACCCGCCCGGTGCCGTACGTCCGGCGTCCGCGTCACCCCGTCCGGCCGGAACCCCGAACCGTGTCCACCGGCCCGTTCCCAGGCATCCGGCACCGCCGGCCGTGCCGCCCCGTCCCGCCCGCGGGACGACCGCCCGAAACGGTGGCCGGAAGACCCGTCCACCTCCTCCCACCACCTCGCAAGGTTTTCCCCACCATGCTCGACGTCGCCGTCTTCAGTTCCCTCTTCCTCACGCTCTTCGTCATCATGGATCCCCCCGGGGTCACCCCGATCTTCCTGGCGCTCACCGCCGGCCGCCCCGCGCGGGTGCAGCGGCGGATGGCCGTGCAGGCGGTCTGCGTCGCCGGCGGCGTCATCGCCGTCTTCGGGCTCCTCGGGCAGCAGATCCTGGACTACCTGCACGTCTCCGTGCCCGCGCTGATGATCGCGGGCGGACTGCTGCTCCTGCTCATCGCCCTCGACCTGCTCACCGGCAAGACGGACGAGCCGAAGCAGACCAAGGACGTCAACGTCGCCCTCGTCCCCCTCGGGATGCCGATGCTCGCCGGGCCCGGCGCGATCGTGTCCGTGATCCTCGCGGTGCAGAAGGCGGACTCGGTCGCCACCCAGGTGTCCGTGTGGACCGCGATCCTCGCGATCCACGTCGTGCTGTGGGTCGTGATGCGCTACTCGCTGCTGATCATCCGTGTCATCAAGGACGGCGGAGTGGTCCTCGTGACCCGGCTCGCGGGCATGATGCTCTCCGCCATCGCGGTGCAGCAGATCATCAACGGCGTGATCCAGGTGATCCACGGGAGCTGACGGTCCGGCGCCGCGTACACGCGGAGCCCCGCACGGCGTCTCGCCGTGCGGGGCTCCGAAGTCTGTGAAGCGTCCTGCTGCCCGCTGCGCCCCTCGCTTCCACGAGGCCGCCTTCGGCACGTCCTCGTACGGCGGAGCGGACGGTCGTCGTCGTTATGAGGCGGTCGTGCCGGCCGGGCGGATCCACAGTCGCTGCCCGATGGCGGCGGCCTGCTGAACGATCCGGTTGACGGAGGCGGCGTCCACGACAGTGCTGTCCACGGGCGTGCCGTCGACATCGTCGAGTCGCATGATTTCGAAGCGCATGGGCTTCTCCCTTCGTCTGGTCATCCTCCTGAGGAGAACTACTCGAGTGTGCGGTGAGCGAGGCGTTGCCGCACCCGCTCACGTAGGGAGTCAACGGGGTGTGTGTTACAAACATTCCCTACGCTAAGGAAATTTTTCGAGAACCTAATTACTGGCCGGTAGTCCGGGTGGCGGAGACCGAACGGCGCCGGTTGTGTTCGCAGCGTGACCGCCGGGACAATGGAATCGATGAACGACGACCACGCGGCTCTCGCCGCCCGCATAGACCGTACGAACGAGCTGCTTCAGCGCATGCTCGCCGAGGTCGCGAAGACCCCCTCGACCCACGCGATCTTCGTCGACGCCGGATATCTGTACGCGGCCGCGGGGCGTCTCGTCGCCGGCACGGAGGACCGCCGCTCGTTCGACCTGGACACCGAGGGCCTCATCGAGGCGCTCATTGACCGCGCCCGCACGATCTTCGCCGACAGCCGGCTGCTGCGCGTCTACTGGTACGACGGCGCACGGCGCCGCATCCACACCGCCGAGCAGCAGTCCATCGCCGAACTCCCGGACGTGAAGGTCCGGTTGGGCAACCTGAACGCCAACAACCAGCAGAAGGGCGTCGATTCGCTCATCCGCTCCGACCTGGAGTCCCTCGCCCGGCACCGCGCCATCAGCGACGCGGCACTGCTCGGCGGCGACGAGGACCTCGTCTCCGCGGTCGAGGCGGCACAGGGGTACGGCGCCCGGGTCCACCTCTGGGGCGTCGAGGCGCCTGAGGGCGGCAACCAGGCCGAGCCGCTCCTCTGGGAGGTCGACAGCCAGCGCACCCTCGACCTCGACTTCTTCAAGCCGTACGTGGCCAGGCGGACCGCCCAGTCGTACGACCCGGCGGCGGCGGTCCGGCCCACCCGGGAGGACGTGCGCTTCGTGGGCGCCCAGATCGCCGCGAAGTGGCTGGCCGCACGCGGCCGTGAATCCCTGGCCGAGCTGCTGCCCGGGCACCCGTATCTCCCCGGCTCGGTCGACCAGGACCTCCTGGTCGAGGCCGAGGGACTGCTCCAGTACTCCCTGCGCGGCCAGGCGGACCTGCGCCGCGCGCTGCGCGACGGCCTCTGGGAGCACCTCCAGGCGCAGTACTAGGGCCTAGCCGACGCCGTTGGGAGCGTCCACGGCCCGTGTGCCGTCCCAGAACGCGGCCAGGGCGCGGGCGGTCTCCAGGGGCTGGTCGGCGTTCGGGGAGTGTTCCGCCCCCTCGACGACCGTGCGGTGCGCGTCCAGTCGTACGGCCATCGTGTCCAGCAGGGAAACCGGCCAGGTGTCGTCACGTTCGCCGGACAGTACGTGCTTCGGGAGGGGGACGGCGGCCAGTTCGTCGACACGGTCGGGCTCGTCGCACAGCTGGCGGCCCGTGGCGACGAGCTGGGCGGGACTGTTGCCGAGCCAGCGGCGGCGCAGGCCGGCGAGATCGTCGAGCCCCGCGTCCAGCCCGCCCGTGTCGGTCTCCTCGGGGGACTCCATCGCCTGGATCGCCTCCCACACCTCGGCCATGCTCATCACGGCCAGCGCGTCCCGCAGCAGCTTGACGCGCTGCTGCTGGGCCGTGGAGATCTGCGCGGGGCCGGAGGACATGAGCGTCAGGGACACGAACGGCGACGGGTCGGCGAGCACCGCGGCACGCGCGATCTGACCGCCGAGCGAGTGCCCCACCAGGTGCAGCGGAGTGTCGAGGGAGGCGGCCTGTGCGAGCACGTCCTGCGCCAACTCGCGCTGTGCGTAAGCCGTTTCGTCGTCCCGGGGGCCCTGGGTCTCGAACTGCCCGCGCCCGTCCACGGCCACCGTGCGGTAGCCCGCGGCGGCCAACGGCGCGTGCAGCGCGATGAAGTCCTCCTTGCTCCCGGTGAACCCCGGCAGCAGCAGGGCGGTCCCCCTGGACCGTCCCTCCGGCGCGGCGTCGAGCACGGCGAACTCGCCGCGCGCGGTGGACAACCGGTACGCGCGGACACCGGCGGGCGGAACGAACGTGTAGGGCCTGCTCATGCGGAGGAGGCTATCGGGCGTCGGTGACGGCCGCCCGACGGGTGCGTCGCTCCCGGGCCGGTGCCGTGTGAAGTCCACCGCCGCCGGCGGGCGGCGCGAGAGCCGGGGCGGTGACACGGGGGAGACGGGGGAGACGGGGGAACGCCGACGGCCCGGCCCCACCGGATGGGGGACCGGGCCGTCGGACGGGAGATCAGCTCTCCGTGGGCTCCGTGGCGACCGCCTTGCGGGTGCGTCGGCGGGTGGCGGGCTTGGTCTCCGTGGCCTCGGCGGCCTGGGCCGGGATCTCGGCGTCGGCGACGGCCTTGCGGGTGCG
>NZ_JBHYPZ010000010.1:175993-213221 GCF_042746485.1 Streptomyces sp. NPDC058751
TCTCCGTGGCCTCGGCGGCCTGGGCCGGGATCTCGGCGTCGGCGACGGCCTTGCGGGTGCGTCGGCGTACGGGCTTGGCCTCGGCCGTCTCGGCGGCCTCGGTGACCGTCTCGGCGGCGGGCACCACGGCCTCGGCCGTCTCCACGACCGTCGCGGTGTCGGCGACGGCCTTGCGGGTCCGGCGACGGCGCGGCGCGGCCGGCTCGTCGGTGATGCCCTCAGCCGTCGCTACGACGGCTTCCGCGGCCTCGGTCACGGGGGCGGCAGCGGCGGCGGCCGCCACGGCCTCGCCCGCTCCACCGCGTGTACGGCGGCGGCGGCGCGGCGTACGGGGCTCGGTGGCCTCGGCGGACACGGGCTCCGTGGCCGCGGGAGCGGCCGTGGACGCGGGCGTCCCCTCCGCGGACGCACCGCCACGCGTACGGCGGCGCTGGCGCGGTGTGCGCGGCGCGCGCTCACGCTCGGTGGCCGCGGGAGCGGCCGAACGGCCACCGCGGCCACGCGGGCCGCCACGGCCGCCGGTCTCGCCCAGGTCCTCGACGGCCTCGGCGGCGAGCCCGGCGCGGGTGCGCTCGGAACGCGGCAGGACACCCTTGGTGCCGGCCGGGATGTTCAGCTCCTCGAAGAGGTGCGGGGACGTGGAGTACGTCTCCGGCGGGTTGCCGAAGTCGAGTTCCAGCGCCTTGTTGATGAGCTGCCAGCGCGGGATGTCGTCCCAGTCGACGAGGGTGATCGCGATGCCCTTGGCGCCCGCGCGGCCGGTGCGGCCGATGCGGTGCAGGTACGTCTTCTCGTCCTCGGGGGACTGGTAGTTGATGACGTGGGTGACACCCTCGACGTCGATGCCGCGGGCCGCCACGTCGGTGCAGACGAGGACGTCGACCTTGCCGTTGCGGAACGCGCGCAGCGCCTGCTCGCGGGCGCCCTGGCCGAGGTCGCCGTGGACCGCGCCGGAGGCGAAGCCGCGCTGCTGGAGCTGGTCGGCGAGGTCCGCCGCCGTCCGCTTGGTGCGGCAGAAGATCATCGCGAGACCGCGGCCCTCGGCCTGCAGTATGCGCGCGACCATCTCGGGCTTGTCCATGTTGTGCGCGCGGTAGACGAACTGCGCGATGTTCGCGACGGTCGCGCCCGAGTCGTCCGGGGCGGCGGCGCGGATGTGGGTGGGCTGCGACATGTAGCGGCGCGCGAGGTTGATGACCGCGCCCGGCATGGTCGCCGAGAACAGCATCGTCTGACGGCGGGCTGGCAGCATGTTCATGATCTTCTCGACGTCGGGCAGGAAGCCCAGGTCGAGCATCTCGTCGGCCTCGTCGAGGACGAGGGCCTTGACGTGCTTGAGGTTGAGCTTCTTCTGGCCCGCGAGGTCCAGCAGTCGCCCGGGGGTGCCCACGACGACGTCGACGCCCATCTTCAGGGCCTCGACCTGGGGCTCGTACGCCCGGCCGCCGTAGATGGCCAGAACGCGCACGTTGCGGACCTTGCCCGCGGTGAGCAGGTCGTTGGTCACCTGGGTGCACAGCTCGCGCGTCGGGACGACGACGAGGGCCTGCGGGGCGTCGGTGAGCTGCTCGGGCTTGGCCCGGCCGGCCTCGACGTCCGCGGGGACGGTGACGCGCTCCAGGAGGGGAAGGCCGAAGCCCAGCGTCTTGCCGGTGCCGGTCTTGGCCTGGCCGATGACGTCGGTGCCGGAGAGGGCGACCGGGAGCGTCATCTCCTGGATGGGGAAGGGGTTGACGATGCCGACGGCCTCAAGGGCTTCGGCGGTCTCAGGGAGGATTCCGAGCTCTCGGAAAGTCGTAGTCAGGGTGCTGCCTCTTCTGTGTACGCGGTACGAGGCGAACGCGGGGGTCGTGTCGGGACCGTGCCGGGGACGTCGGCCGCTCTTGACGGGCGGGCCGAGTGGCATGGGACCACTGCCGACGCTCGAGCTCTCGTGCCGCTGAGGGTTCCCTCCGGATGTCGTACGCAATGTGCCGTACCGACGAGGAGGGCTGTCGGGTCGGAGCCGATCGGGCCACCGACCGGGCATCCTCATTCGTGCGGCCCGTCGAATACTCGGCGGGCGCATTACCACCATACCCCGGAATCGCGCACATGTGATGGCCGATTTGGTCACGTAGTCGTCATCACACAGGTTGAGCAGGAACTTCCCCCGTGCCGCGGGCGGGCTATTGTGCGCTTCATGACGACGCCTGACAACGCCGCTGAGAAGCCCGCCGAAGCCACCGCCGACACCGCCCCCGCGGCCACCGGAGTGGCCGCGCAGAACTGGGAGACGGCCTCGGCCGAGCCGCAGTACCGCGCCGCGGTCGTGGACCTGCTCGGCGCGCTCGCGTACGGCGAGCTCGCGGCGTTCGAGCGGCTCGCGGAGGACGCCAAGCTGGCGCCCACGCTCAGCGACAAGGCGGAACTGGCGAAGATGGCGTCCGCCGAGTTCCACCACTTCGAGCAGCTGCGGGACCGGCTCGCCGCGATCGGCGCGGAGCCGACGGAGGCGATGGAGCCCTTCGTCGCCGCGCTCGACGGCTTCCACCGGCAGACGGCTCCCTCGGACTGGCTGGAGGGGCTCGTCAAGGCGTACGTCGGCGACTCCATCGCCAGTGACTTCTACCGCGAGGTCGCGGCCCGGCTCGACTCGGACACCCGCGGGCTCGTCCTCGGCGTCCTCGACGACACCGGTCACGCCGGTTTCGCCATCGAGAAGGTGCGCGCCGCGATCGACGCCGACCCGCGTGTGGGCGGCCGGCTGGCCCTGTGGGCGCGACGGCTGATGGGCGAGGCGCTGTCCCAGTCGCAGCGCGTGGTCGCCGAGCGCGACGCCCTGTCGACGATGCTCGTGGGCGGAGTGGCGGACGGGTTCGACCTCGCGGAGGTCGGCCGGATGTTCTCCCGGATCACGGAGGCGCACACCAAGCGGATGGCGGCACTGGGCCTGGCGGCCTAGGGAGCCCTGGGCCGGGCGGTACGGAGACCTGGTCGGCGTGCCGCGCCCCCTACGGGCGTGGTGCGCGGTCCCGGGAGCGGGACCTCAGGGACCTACGCCGTCGCCGAGCGGCGTCGAAAACGTTCCTCGGGCCGCAGCAGCAGCGACAGCAGCGCCGCGGAGACGGCCACCGCACCGACGAGGATGGCCAGGAAGTGCCCGGCGCCCAGTGTCGTGTGCGTCAGGAAGGCACCGAACAGGGCTCCCGCCACACCGGTCGGCAGGACCAGGGTGCGTGACGGCAACCGGTGGGGCAGGCGGTACGAGGCCGCCCACGCCAGCGCGAGACCGAGCAGCGCGGCGCCGAACGCTTCCAAGAACATGGTGGGGGTCCCTCCCGCACGGCCTGGGCAAATCGGTCGTAGCCGGTCCTACCCCTGCCGTTCGGAACGCAACCCTTCTCCACGCCCGGCATGTACTCCATCTGCGGGCCGCGGGCGCGCCGCGGCGCGGGCGGGGCGGTCCGTCGGCCCCTCGGCGGTGGTACGCGGATGCGGTGCGGCGGTACGGGGCCGGGCGTGCGCCGGGGCGGACGCGAGCGTGCGCCGGTCGGAACGGCGGCGCGAAGGCCGACGCGCACGGCGCGGACCTGTGGGACGCGCGTACGCACGGGAAGGGCCCGGTGACGAGGTCACCGGGCCCTTCCCGTACCGCTGCGTCGCCCTGTCGCCCTACAGGGCGCTGAATCCGACCTTGCGCTGCGTGGGCTCGCCGAGCTCCACGTACGCCAGCCGGTCGGCCGGAACCAGGACCTTGCGGCCGTGGTCGTCCACGAGGCTCAGCAGCTGCGACTTGCCGGCCAGCGCCTCGGACACCGCGCGCTCGACCTCTTCCGGGGTCTGACCGCTCTCCAGAACGATCTCGCGGGGCGCGTGCTGCACGCCGATCTTGACCTCCACGGCTTTGTCCCTCCGACGGTCAGTCATGTGCGCGTTCGTACGCGCCGTACGCAGCACACACTAGCCCGGCGAGGGGACGCGCACGCTCCGCCCGGGAACGCCAGGAGCGAACAGCCGACGGGAACAAAGAAGCGGCCGGGGCGAGCCCCGGCCGCTTCCCCGGCGTCGGTGATCCGGCGGCCGGGTGATCCGGCGATCCGGCGGGTCAGTGGTGGTCGGTGCCGTGCAGCGGGAATCCCGCGATGCCCCGCCAGGCGAGCGAGGTCAGCAGCTGGACCGCCTGGTCGCGCGGGACGGTGCGGTCGCTGTGCAGCCAGGAACGGGCCACCACCTGCGCCAGTCCGCCGAGACCCGAGGCGAGGAGCATCGACTCCGCGCGCGAGAGGCCCGTGTCCTCCGCGATGACGTCACAGATCGCCTCGGCGCACTCGTGCGTCACCTTGTCGACGCGCTCGCGCACCGCCGGCTCGTTGGTCAGGTCGGACTCGAAGACCAGCCGGAACGCGCCGCCGTCGTCCTCCACGTACGCGAAGTAGGCGTCCATCGTCGCGCGGACGCGCATCTTGTTGTCCGTGGTCGACGCGAGAGCCGTGCGCACAGCCAGGAGCAGGGACTCGCAGTGCTGGTCGAGCAGGGCGAGGTACAGGTCGAGCTTGCCCGGAAAGTGCTGGTAGAGAACCGGCTTGCTGACGCCCGCGCGCTCGGCGATGTCGTCCATGGCGGCCGAGTGGTATCCCTGCGCAACGAAAACTTCCTGGGCGGCGCCGAGGAGCTGGTTGCGCCGGGCACGGCGCGGCAGGCGAGTGCCCCGCGGGCGTGCTGCCTCTGTCTGCTCGATGGCTGTCACGCCGCCTCCCAAAAGTTGTCCACGTGCGGTGTGCGCCGCGTCGCCATCGTACTTTTCGGTAACCCTGCTGTGTGCGGTGCGAGCGCAGAATTTCACGGACCGGACCATGGCCGGGACGGCGCACAGTGTGCCGAAGGGGACGAGCTGGGCGCGCGTCGCCCCGGCGGCCTGATCAGCGATGCCGGGCCGCCTGCGGATGCGGGGTCACCTGTAGTCGTCCTCGTTCAGCCGGACGACCCGGGCCTGCTCGGCCAGATCCGCGTCGTCGGCGTTGAGGCGGTCGCCCGGGGGTTCCGGGTCGACGTCGTCCACGGGGTCCAGTTCGGCGGACTGCTCGGCGGCGTCGGCCTCGGGGGCCTCCACGTCGGGGATCTCCCGGAACTGGTCGTCGAACGTTGCGGGGTCTGTCGGGTCGACTGTCATGGTTCCTCTTCCCGAACGGTACGAGTGCGCTCCTGACAAGCGGACGAGTGCCCTCGTTCGAAGCCTAGGAGACACGCGATCCGGGCGCTATGCGATCCGTCCGCCATCTGTGACGGCGAACACATGAGTCACGGCGTGATCGTCTCGTAACATTGCGGCATGTCTTCGACCGAACTCCCGTCCGCACCGGCCGCCAGTGTCACGCCGAGGGTCGGCGCCGTCAGGGTCGCCGAGGGGGAGCGGCTGAGATCGGTCGGGCTGCCCGGCATGACCCTGACGATCCGGTCGAGGCCGCCGGCCCGGGAGGGGCTTCCGCCCGCGCTGTACGTGCACGGTCTGGGCGGCTCTTCGCAGAACTGGTCGGCGCTGATGGCCGAGCTCGACGGGCTCGTCGAGAGCGAGGCCGTCGACCTGCCGGGCTTCGGCGACTCGCCGCCGCCGGACGACGGCGACTACTCGGTCACCGGACACGCGCGCGCGGTCGTCCGACACCTCGACGCGTCCGGACGCGGGCCAGTACATCTTTTCGGCAATTCCCTCGGTGGAGCCGTCGTCACGCGCGTCGCTGCGGCGCGGCCGGACCTCGTCCGGACGCTCACGCTGGTGTCCCCCGCGCTGCCCGAGATCCGCGCGCAGCGCACCGCCTGGCCGACCGCCCTGCTCGCCCTCCCGGGGGTGGCGGGACTGTTCACCCGGCTCACCAAGGACTGGAGCGCTGAGCAGCGCGTACGCGGGGTGCTGGCCCTCTGTTACGGGGATCCCGGCATCGTGACTCCCGAGGGGTTCCGCCATGCCGTCGAGGAGATGGAACGGCGGCTCGCCCTGCCCTACTTCTGGGACGCCATGGCACGCTCCGCGCGGGGTGTCGTGAACGCGTACACACTCGGCGGGCAGCACGGACTGTGGCGTCAGGCCGAACGGGTGCTCGCCCCCACGCTCCTGGTCTACGGAGGCCGTGACCAACTTGTCGGCTACCGTATGGCGCAGCGCGCGGCCCGTGCCTTCCGCGACTCCCGGCTGCTTTCCCTGCCGGAGGCGGGGCACGTCGCCATGATGGAGTATCCGGAGGCGGTCGCCACCGCCTTCCGCGAACTCCTGGCGGATCTGGGAGAGCCGACCCCATCGGTGGCAGTCGGCGCGGAGAGCTGAGGCGGGAAGTGGGACGACACAGTCGTCGGGGGCGGGCCGACAAGACGGACACCGCACGGACGCGAGCGGTTCCGGCGGAAGAGACGGCACCTGCGCCGGCACCGGGCCCGGACGGCGCCCGCCGCGCGGCGACACGCAACCCAGGTCCCCTGGGTCCGTACCCGCCCGAGGGCGGCCGCCCGCAGCAGGGCGCGCCACGATTCTCCGACGGGACTCCGGCGCACGGCTTTCCGCGGGTGGCGGACGGCACTCCCGCGCGTGGGGTGCCGCGTCACCAGGACGGGAGCCCGGCCCATGGGGCCCCGCGCTTCCAGGACGGCACTCCGGCGCACGGTGTTCCGCGTTTCCAGGGCGGTGCCCCGGCCCATGGGGCCCCGCGCTTCCAGGACGGCACTCCGGCGCACGGTGTTCCGCGTTTCCAGGACGGCACTCCCGCGCGTGGGGTGCCGCGTTCGTTCGAGGGGACCCCGGCGCACGGAACGCCGCGGCTTCCCGACGGGACGCCCGCGCACGGAACGCCGCAGGTGCGGGGCGGCCACCCCGAGCAGCGTGAACAGGGCGGCGGCTGGGGGGAGTCCGGGACCGGCGGGGCCTCTCGCGGCGCGCCCGCCGGAGAGCGGGTGCCCCGGCAGCGCCGGCAGGCCGTGACGGGACCCCGGCAGGCGTACCTCGACGCGTTCGACTTCGACGAGCGGCCGGGCGGCGGCGCCGCGGGGCCGACGGGCGGCCCCCGTACCGCGTTCGACGACTCCGCCGACTGGAGCGCCCGGTCCGCCGGCACCGGTGACCGGCCGTCGGCGGGACCCGGCGACCAGGGTGACGGCAAGGGCCGCAAGGGATGGGCGTTCACCGGGATCGCGGCGGCCGCCGTCACCACCGTGCTGGCCGTCGTCGTCGCCGGACAGATGGCCACGGGAGGCGACGACACCGACACGCGGGCGCGGTCCGCCGACACCGGCGGCCGCGCGGCCCAGGACTCCGCCTCGCGCGGAGACGACCGGCCGACCCAGTCGGGACAGCCGCAGGTGGCCGCGGTGCCCCTGACGTACGCGCAGCAGATGGCCAGGACGTACCCGCTCGGGGCGAAGCTCAAGGGGTCGGGGAAGTTCGACGTGGTGCCCGGGTTCGCCAAGGCGCCCGGCAAGGGACGCAAGTACACCTACCGCGTCGACATCGAGAAGGGCCTCCCTCTCGACGGCGCGCTCTTCGCCGACGCCGTGCAGAAGACCCTGAACGACAAGAGGAGCTGGGCCCACGGCGGCGAGCGCACCTTCGAGAGGATCGATTCCGGCGAGCCGGACTTCGTCATCACGCTGGCCAGTCCCGGCACCACCGCCGAGTGGTGCGCCAAGTCGGGGCTCGACACGACGGTGGACAACGTGTCGTGCGACTCGGCGTCCACCGAGCGCGTCATGATCAACGCGTACCGCTGGGCCCAGGGGTCCAAGACCTACGGCTTCGGTGACGAGATCCACGCCTACCGGCAGATGCTGATCAACCACGAGGTCGGCCACCGGCTCGGATACGGGCACGTCACCTGCGAGGAGGACGGCGACCTCGCCCCGGTCATGCAGCAGCAGAGCAAGTTCCTCGACCACGACGGAATCCACTGCCGGCCCAACTCCTGGGTTTATCCGTAGAGTTGACGAAAAGGCGCCGGTCTCGTTGACAGGCGTCGAAAGATCGTTCATATTTTTCGGCATGTCGCCCCGTCACGTCTCCGTTCGCGCCGCTCTCGAGCTGGCGCTCTTCGGCGTGACCGCGATCTGCGTGGCCGACATCCACTGTTGCTGACGCCCGCCCCCGGCGAGTGCGTCGCTCTCCTTCCCGTCCTGTTCCCGTGCGCCGCCGAACCCCCGTGGTTCGGCGCGCCCGTGCCCCTTTCGGCCCGGCCGGACTCCGACGCCTGACGCCCTGGGCGAGCTCTGCGCTCCGCCGTCTCACTCCGTGTCATTCCGTCTCAGTATCCGAGTCATCCGAGAGGTCGTCTTCCGATGCGTCAACCGTCCGTCACAGCGCGCCGCGTGGCCGCGGCATCCGTCAGCCTCCTCGTGGCAGCGGGCGCCGTCGCCTGCGGCCCTGAGGACAACGATGCCAAGAGCCCCGGCGGTGACTCCCGGCCCCACAAGGGCGGCACGCTCACCGTCCTGAACGCCAACCCGCAGGACGACTTCGACCCCGCCCGGCTCTACACCTCCGGCGGCGGCAACGTGCCCTCGCTCGTCTTCCGCACGCTCACCACCCGCAACCGCGAGAACGGTGCCGCCGGTGCCCAGGTCGTCCCCGACCTCGCCACGGACACCGGCCGGCCGAGCGAGAACGCCACCGTGTGGACGTACACCTTGAAGGCGGGTCTCAAGTTCGAGGACGGCACGCCGATCACCTCCGCCGACATCAAGTACGGCATCGAGCGCTCCTTCGCGGCCGAACTCTCCGGCGGCGCGCCCTATCTGAGGGACTGGCTGATCGGAGGTGCCGACTACCAGGGCCCCTACAAGGACAAGAAGGGCCTCGACTCGATCGAGACGCCGGACGAGCTGACCATCGTCTTCCACCTGAACAAGCCCGAGGGCGAGTTCCCCTACCTGGCCACGCAGACGCAGTTCGCGCCCGTGCCGAAGGCCAAGGACACCGGCACGAAGTACGAGGAGCACCCGGTCTCCTCGGGGCCGTACAAGGTCGTCGAGAACGAGAACGACGGCGAGCACCTCACCCTGGAGCGCAACACCCACTGGTCCGCGTCGACCGACGCCGAGCGCAAGGCGTACCCGGACAGGATCGACGTACGGTCCGGCCTGGACTCCGCCGTCATCAACCAGCGGCTGTCCTCCTCCCAGGGCGCCGACGCCGCCGCCGTCACCACGGACACCAACCTCGGACCGGCCGAGCTCGCCGAGGTGACCGGGGACAAGGCGCTGGCCTCGCGCGTCGGCACCGGGCACTTCGGCTACACCAACTACCTCGCGTTCAACCCGAAGGTGAAGCCGTTCGACGACCCGAAGGTGCGTCAGGCGATCTCGTACGCCGTCGACCGCACCTCGGTGATCAACGCGGCGGGCGGCTCCTCGCTCGCCGAGCCCGCGACGACGTACCTGCCGAACCAGAAGTCCTTCGGCCACACGCCCTACGACCACTTCCCGGCGGGCGCCTCCGGCGACGCGGCCAAGGCCAAGGAACTCCTGGCGCGGGCGGGCCACAAGAACGGCCTGACCATCACGCTCACCCATTCCAACAGCAAGGACTTCGAGACCAGCCCCGAGATCGCGACCGCCGTCCAGGACGCGCTCAAGAAGGCGGGCATCACCGTCAAGCTCCAGGGCCTGGAGGAGAACGACTACAGCGACAGGATCCACAGCGTGAAGGACGAGCCGGGCCTCTTCCTCGCCCACTGGGGTGCCGACTGGCCCTCCGGCGGCCCCTTCCTGGCCCCGATCTTCGACGGCCGGCAGATCGTGAAGGACGGAGCCAACTTCAACTCCGGCTTCCTGAACGACGAGTCGGTCAACGACGAGATCGACGCGATCAACAAGCTGACCGACCTCGACGAGGCCGCCGAGCGCTGGGGCGCACTGGACAAGAAGATCGGCGCCCGGGCGCTGACCGTGCCGCTGTTCCACCCCGTCTACAAGCGCCTGTACGGCGAGGGCGTCAAGAACGTCGTGATCAGCGACTGGACCGGCGTTCTGGACATCTCCCAGGTCGCGGTGAAGTGACGCCGTGAGCCAGGCACTCGTCGCCTCCCCGGCCCCCGCGGCGGACCCGTCCGCCGCGGGGGCCCCGGGGGCCCGTCGGTTCTGGCGGCGGCTGCGTGCGCAGCGCGCCGCCCTCGTGGCGGCGGCCGTCGTCGCGCTGCTCGTCCTGATCGCGCTCGCCGCGCCCCTGCTCACGGCGATCGAGGGCCAGGACCCCACCACCTACCACCCCTCGCTGGTGGACTCCGCGCGCGGCGGCGTCCCCGTCGGCCGGTTCGGCGGCATCGGTGCCGACCACTGGCTCGGCGTCGAACCCCAGACCGGCCGCGACCTGTTCGCGCGTCTCGTCCACGGCGCCAGGGTCTCCCTCGGCGTAGCGCTCGCCGCGACCCTGGTGCAGGTCCTCCTCGCCGTCGTCGTGGGCGTCGCGGCCGCCCTCGGGAACCGATGGGTCGATCAGGTGCTGAGCCGGGTGACCGAGATCATCGTCGCCCTGCCGCTGATGATCATGGCGCTGGCGCTGCTGGCCGTCGTGCCCGCCGGCTTCCCGCGGCCCGTCCTGGTCGCCCTCGTCATCGGCCTGATCGCCTGGGGCACCCTCGCCAAGGTCGTGCGCGCGCAGACGCTCACCCTCAAGCAGCTCGACCACGTCGCCGCCGCGCGGCTCAGCGGCTGGAGCACCTGGCGGATCGCCCGCCGCGAACTGCTGCCGGGCCTCGCCGCCCCGCTCATCACCTACTCCGCGCTCCTCGTGCCGGCGAACATCGGCATCGAGGCCGCCCTGTCCTTCCTCGGCGTCGGCGTGAAGCCGCCGACACCGTCCTGGGGACAGATGCTGACCTCCGCCGACGTCTGGTACCAGGCGGCGCCGCAGTACCTGCTGCTGCCCGCGGGCGCGCTGTTCGTCACCGTCCTCGCCCTGACCGTCCTCGGCGACGGCGTGCGCACCGCCCTCGACCCGCGCGCGGCCTCCCGCCTGCGCGTCGGCACGGGCCGCAGGGGAGAGGCCAGGGCCGACGCGGGCGGGGACACCCGGGACGGCGGCACCGTGCCCCGGCCGGGCCCGCCCGCCGACGGAGCGAAGGGGGCCACGGCATGAGCGGCTTCACCGGATTCGTCCTGCGCCGGACCCTCGGCGCGGCGGTCACCCTCCTCGCCGTCTCGGTGATCGTCTACGTCGTCTTCTACGCCACTCCGGGCGACGTCGCCCAGATCACCTGCGGCCCGCGCTGCTCGCCCCTCCAGGTGCGCCAGGTGGCCCAGCAGTTGAACCTCGGGGACCCGCTGTACGTCCGCTACTGGCACTTCCTCCAGGGACTGCTCGTCGGCCGGGACTACTCGACGGGCACCTCCGTCCAGCACTGCCCGGCCCCCTGCCTCGGCCTGTCGTACCGGACGGACCAGCAGGTCACCCGTCTGATCCTGGCGAAACTGCCGGTCAGCCTGTCGCTGGTGTTCGGTGCGATGGTCCTGTGGCTCGTGCTCGGGGTCGGCACCGGTGTGCTCTCCGCGTGGCGGCGCGGCCGGCTCACCGAGCGGCTGCTGACCGGGATCACCCTCGCCGGCACGGCGACCCCCGTGTTCGTCGTCGGGCTGATCCTGATGATCGTCGTCTGCGGCCAACTCGAACTGCTGCCCTTCCCGCAGTACGTGGACTTCTCCGACGACCCCGAACAGTGGGCGTGGAACCTGCTCCTGCCCTGGCTCTCGCTCGCCCTCGTGGAAGCCGCCGCGTTCGCCCGGCTGACCAGGTCCTCGATGCTGGAGACGCTGGCCGAGGACCACATCCGGACCTTCCGCGCGTACGGCGTGGGGGAGCGGTCGGTCATCGGGCGGCACGCCGTCCGCGGAGCGCTCGCCTCGATCATCGCGCTGAACGCCAACACCTTCGGGGCCGCGGTCGGCGGGGCGGTGCTCACCGAGACGCTCTTCGGACTGCCCGGCATCGGCCAGGAACTGGTGCGCGCGGTGAACGTCGTCGACCTTCCCGTGGTCGTCGGCACGGTCCTGGTCACCGGCTTCTTCGTGGTCGTCGCCAACGCCGTCGCGGACGTGCTCTACGCGGTGGCCGACCGACGGGTGGTGCCGGCATGAGCGACTCGATCCTCTCCGCGGGGCGCCGGAAGGGGGCGGGCGCGGCGTCCGGCCCCTCCTCGGACACGTCCCCGGCCGCCTCCGCCGCCCCTCTGGTCGAAGTGAGCGGCCTCGTCGTCGACTTCGGGGGGCTGCGCGCCGTCGACGGGCTCTCCTTCCGGCTGGAGAAGGGCGCGGCCCTCGGCCTGGTCGGCGAGTCCGGCTCCGGCAAGTCCACCGTGGCCTCGGCCCTGCTGGCACTGCACCGGGGCACCGGAGCGCGCGTCGACGGCACGGTCCGCGTGGCCGGCGTCGATGTCCGGCGGGCCTCCGACGGCGAACTGCGCGGGCTGCGCGGAGGGAAGGCCGCCATGGTCTTCCAGGACCCGCTGTCCTCCCTCGACCCGTACTACGCGATCGGCGACCAGATCGCCGAGGTGTACCGGGCGCACACCAGGGCGTCCCGGCGGGCGGCCCGCGCGCGTGCGGTGCACGTGCTGGACCGTGTCGGCATCCCCGACGCGGCCCGCCGGTCACGCTCGCGCCCGCACGAGTTCAGCGGCGGCATGCGCCAGCGCGCCCTCATCGCCATGGCACTGGCCTGCGAACCCGAGCTCCTGATCGCCGACGAGCCCACCACGGCCCTCGACGTGACCGTCCAGGCGCAGATCCTCGACCTCCTGCACACCCTGCGGCACGAGACCGGGACGGGGCTGCTGCTGGTCACCCATGACGTCGGGGTCGCGGCCGAGAGCGTCGACGAGGTCCTGGTGATGCGGCACGGCCGCGCGGTCGAACACGGGCCGGTGGACGCCGTCCTCGGCGCACCCCGGGAGCCGTACACCCGCGAACTCCTCGGTGCCGTCCCCCGCGTGGACACACCGCGGACCGCCGGGCGGACCGGGCGGACCGGGCGCGAGGACGGTGCCGGTCCGGAGGGTGCCGGTCCGGAGGGTGCCGGTCCGGACGGGGCCGTCCGGCCGGACGACGTCGTGCTCGAAGCGGTCGGGCTCCGGCGCGAGTTCGGGCGCGGGAAGCGGCGGTTCGCGGCCGTCGACGACGTGTCGCTGACCGTGCGCCGGGGCGAGACCCTCGGCGTCGTCGGCGAGAGCGGCAGCGGGAAGACGACCCTGGGAAGGATGCTGGTCGGACTCCTGGAACCCACCGCCGGCGTGGTCCGGCACGAGGGGCGCGAACGGTCCGGCGTCCGGCCCTCGGTGCAGATGGTCTTCCAGGACCCGGTGTCGTCCCTCAATCCCCGGCGCAGCGTCGGCGAGTCCGTCGCCGACCCGCTGAGGGCGCGCGGGGAGAAGGACGAGGGGCGCGTCCGAGGGCGCGTACGGGAACTGCTGGAGCGCGTGGGGCTCGACGGAGCGCACTACGACCGCTATCCGCACGAGTTCAGCGGCGGACAGCGCCAGCGCGTCGGCATCGCGCGGGCACTGGCGGCCGAACCGCGGGTCATCGTGTGCGACGAGCCGGTCTCCGCGCTCGACGTCACCACACAGGCCCAGGTGGTCGCCCTGCTCGGCGAACTGCAACGGGAACTCGGGCTCGCGCTGGTGTTCGTCGCGCACGACCTCGCGGTCGTGCGCCAGGTCAGCGACCACGTGGCGGTGATGCGGCGCGGCCGGATCGTCGAGCACGGTCCCGCCGACGAGGTCTACGAGAGTCCCCGCGACCCGTACACCCGGCAACTGCTGGCCGCCGTACCGGCGCTCGACCCGAAGGCCGCGGTACGGCGCCGCGCGGAACGCAAGGAGCTGTCGCAGGCGTGATCCCGGGGCCGGTGCCCCCGCAGGAACGAGCCCGCGTGATCTCGTAGCGCGACGAAACGCGGCCTGCGCGGGAAAGTTACGACCGTTCACCCCTTTTGGTGGTGCGACGGACAACCGTCCGTCGTACCCCCTCCTTGTCCGCATACCTTCGTCCCGCTGCGAGCCGCCGGGTCAACGGCGGCTCCCCATACGGGAGATCGGGGGTGTGCTCGTGCGCATCGGACTGCTTACGGAGGGTGGCTATCCGTACGTGGGCGGTGACGCCGCACTCTGGTGCGACCGGCTCGTGCGCGGGCTCGGGCAGCACCGGTTCGACGTCTACGCGCTCAGCCGCACCGAGCGCCAGGAGGACCAGGGCTGGGTCCGGCTGCCGCCCCAGGTCGGTCGTGTCCGCACGGCCCCGCTGTGGACGGCCCACGACGACGGCGTGGTGTACGGGCGCCGGGCCCGCCGCCGGTTCGCCGAGGCGTACGGAGAACTGGTCGCGGCGGTGTGCGGGGGGCCGCGAGCCGGGGACCCGGGAGTCCCCGGGGACCTGACCGGGGGACCGGCGGATTCCGTCGACGCCGAGGCGGACCGTTTCGCCAGCGCCCTGTACGGGCTGGCCGAACTCGCCCGGGACGAGGGCGGACTGGCCCGCGCCCTGTGCTCCGAGAGCGCGATGAGCGTCCTCGAACGTGCCTGTCGCGCACCCGGCGCACTCCGTACGGCCCGCACCGCGCGCGTTCCCGACCTGCTCACCGTCGCCGCGCACGTCGAACGTGCCCTGCGCCCCCTCTCCCTGGACTGGTACGAGGACGACACGCTCGGCTCGGCCGACCTCTGCCACGCCACGGCGGGCGGGGCGGCGGCGCTGCCCGGTCTCCTCGCCCGGCACTTCCTCGGCGTCCCGCTGCTGGTCACCGAGTACGGCGTGCACCTGCGGGCGCACTACCTGGCCGCCACGACCCTCGAAGAGGCCCCCGCCGTGCGGGCGCTGCTCGCGGCGTTCCACGGCCGGCTGGCCACCGAGGTCTACCGCGCGGCCACGATCGTCACGCCCGGCAACACCCACGCCCGCCGCTGGCAGGAGCGCTGCGGAGCCGACCGCGCCAAGCTGCGCACCGTCCACCCCGGCATGGAGGCCGCGCGCTTCGCGGACGTCGGGGAGGGAGCGCGGGGCAGCCGGTGCGCGGACCCCGGCACGCTCGTGTGGGTCGGCCGTGTCGAGCCGGCCAAGGACCTGGTCTCCCTGCTGCACGCCTTCGCCCAGATCCGCGGGGCCGAGCCGGGAGCCCGGCTGCGGATCGTCGGAGCCCCCGCCGAGGTCCCGGAGGCCGCCGCCTATCTGGCCCACTGCAAGGCGCTGGCCGCGCGGCTCTTCCCCGACGGGGCGGAAGGGGGGCACGGCGTCGGCGACGACCCCGTCTCCTTCGAGGAGATCGGCGGCCCCGGGATCCCGGGCCTCGCCGAGGCCTACGCCTGCGGGGCCCTGGTCGTCCTGTCCAGCGTCGTCGAGGGCTTCCCGGTCGGCCTCGTCGAAGCCATGCTGTGCGGCCGGGCCACCGTATCCACGGACGTGGGAGCGGTCGTCGAGGTCATCGGCGGCACGGGCCTCGTGGTTCCGCCGCGCGATCCGCGGGCGCTCGCGGAGGCGTGCGTGGCGCTGCTGCGCGACCCCGAGCGCCGTGAGCGGCTCGGCGCGGCCGCCCGTGCCCGCGCGCTCGAACTCTTCACCGTCGAGCAGAACGTCGCGGCATTTCACGGCATTTACCTGGAGATCGTCTCGCACTCGCCGGTACGCCGGGTCCCCGTGGACGACGAGGGCGAGCCGCTGCCCTTCGGAGTCCCCGCCGAGGCCCGTGTGCCCGGCCGCTGGACCAGGACCCGCTTCATGACCGAGCGCCGGCCGCGCTGGGCGGAGGGGGCACCCGTCCGAGCCGCCGTGCCAGTACCGACATCGACATCGGCACCGGCACCGGCACCGGCACCGGCATCGGTTCCCGTTTCCGTGGGGGAGGGCGCGTGACGATCGACAGCGCGGGACCGGGCACCCCGCACGACCTCGACGCCCCGGACGAAACCCACCGGCCCCCCACGACGATCCCCGGCACGGTGAGCCCCGGCACGGTGAGCCCCGGCACCGAGAGCTCCAGCACCGAGAGCTCCAGCACCGAGAGCTCCGTCATGACGAGCCCCGGCACCCGTGAGCACCGGGGCGCGGTGGACCCCGTGAAGGCACTCATGCACCGGCACCACGAGCTCTGCGAGCGGGCCGTGGACCCGCTGGAGATCGCGGCGGGTCTGGAGGCGCACGGCGTCACCGACCGGACCGCCGCCCGCCTGCGGCACCGGGACGTCTTCTCGCTCGCCGAGGAGATGTACGCCCGAGCGGCCCGCGACGGGGAGGCGTCCCCCCGCACCGAGACCCCGGGACGCCCCGGCCCGCGCCCCTACTGGGCCGTGCTCGCCCTGGCGCCGGGCGTCCTCGGCGCGGCCCTCGTCGTCGGGCTGCGGCTCGCCCCCGGGCAACAGCGTCCGGCCGTCGCCGCGTTCGGCGCCCTGGCCGTCGCGTCGGGCCTGCACCTCGCCCTCCGGAACGGGCCCCTGAGCGCCTCGCGCCGCACGACGGGCGCCGCACGCGCGTGGACCTGCTGGCTCATCGTGTACGCCCTCGTCGGCGACGGACTGCTGAGCGCCGCCCTGGACGGCGGCCCGCACGGCCCCTGGCCCCTGGCCACGGCCCCCGTGCTGGCCCTCTGCCTGGCCTGCGCCCCGGCGGCCTGGTGCGCCCACCTCTTCGCCGCCCGCGCCCGCCGACGACTGAGCGCGAGCCGCGGCCTGGAGGAGTTCACCGCCTCCGCGCGCCCCCTGCTCCTCGGGACGTTCGGCCTGTTCACGGCCGCGCTGTGCGGGCTGCTCGCGCTGTGCGGGACGGCACTGGACGAGCCACCTGCCTACGCCGGAGCCGGTGCCCTCGGCGCGCTGCTCCTCCTCGCACGGCTGCTCACGGCACGCGGCTTCACCCGCGTCCCGGGCCGCGTGCTCGCCGGCGCGGGCGCGGCGGAGGCCACCGCCCTCGTCACGGTCTTCGCCGCACGACTGCCCGGCTGCTCGTTCCTGGCCGTCCCCGTCGACAGCCTCGTCGAAGCGGCGGGCGCCGGAGCCGTGCCGGCCCTGGCCTGCGGGGCGGGCGCCCTCGTCCTCCTCGTCCAGGCGACACGCACGCTCACCCGCGCCTCGGCCCACGCCCCGCCCTGCGAGGCCGCATGAGCCGCGACCGATCCGGGCCGCGGCGCACCGGGCCCGCCGGCCCGTCCGGCCGGACGGCCCGGGGCCGTCCGGAACCGGCCCACGACGCCCCACCGCCGTGAGCCTCCCCGGAGCCCGGGCGAGCCTCCCGGATCCGGACCCCCTGTCCCCCGCGGGGCCGACACCGCGGGCCCTCTCCCCGACCTACGGCATCACCTCGAAGGAGAAAGCCAGATGATCACCTCCCGAACCGGAGAATCCGCCCCGGGAGCCGCCCGATGAGGGTCCTGCTGATCGGAGCCAACGGTTACCTCGGCCGGTTCGTCGCCGACAGGCTGCTCGCCGACCCGGCCGTGCAGCTCACCGCGCTCGGCCGGGGCGACGACGCCGACGTCCGGTTCGACCTCGCCTCGGGCAGCCCCGGCGCCCTCACCCGCTTCCTGGACGCGGTGCACCCCGGAGTCGTCATCAACTGCGCGGGCGCCACCCGTGGAGGTGCCCGCGAGCTGACCCGGCACAACACCGTCGCCGTCGCCACCGTCTGCGAGGCACTGCGCCGCAGCGGCTGCGGCGCCCGGCTCGTGCAGATCGGCTGCGGCGCCGAGTACGGGCCCAGCCAGCCCGGCTCCTCCACCCCGGAGGACGCCGTCCCGCGCCCGGGCGGCCCCTACGGGGTGAGCAAGCTCGCCGCGACGGAACTCGTCCTCGGCTCCGGCCTGGACGCCGTCGTGCTCCGCGTCTTCTCCCCCGCGGGACCCGGGACGCCCGCAGGATCCCCGCTCGGCAGGCTCGCCGAGGCCCTGCGCCGCGCCATGCAGGCCGGCGACGGCGAGCTCAAGCTCGGCGGCCTCGGTGTCCAGCGCGACTTCATCGACGTCCGTGATGTCGCCCGCGCCGTCCACGCCGCCTCCCTGTCCGCCGCGCAGGGCGTGATCAACATCGGCTCGGGCCGTGCGGTACGTCTCCGCGACGCCGCCGCCGTCCTCGCCCGCGTCGCCGGCTACAGCGGCAGCCTGCACGAACTCGACGGCCCGCCCGGACCGCCCATGAGGCCGGCCATCGGCCACCCCCGCCCCGAGCCCGACCACGTGGCCCCGGTGTCGTACCCCTACCCGGACGGCTGCGGGAGCTGGCAGCAGGCCGACGTGCGCACCGCGCGCGACCGGCTCGGCTGGCGGCCCCGGATCAACCTCGAGGAGTCCCTGGCCGACATCTGGATGGAGGCGGCATGTCGTATCTGACCAGGACCGCCACCGGCAGCGCGAGCACCGGCCTGGGGCTCGGCTTCGGCGTCCCCGGCTATGCGCACCCCCTCGTCGCTCCGCTGGAGTGGGGCGAACTCACCCGCCCCGGCACCCCCCTGCACTGGGTCGTCCTGAACGTGGACAGCGGTCCCGGCGAGCGGCCCGACCCGCGCTGCCTGGAGGCCACGGGACGGCTGCGCAACGCGGGCGTCCGGGTGCTGGGACTCCTCGACGCCGCCCACGGGGTACGCGCCTTCCGTGAAGTGATCGCCGACGCGCGCCGCCATGTCGACTGGTACCAGGCCGACGGATTCATCCTCGACCGCTGCCCCACCGAACGCGCCGCGCTGCCCGACGTCCGCCGGACCGTCGGCGAGCTGCGCGCCCTGAGGGACGACGCCCACATTGTGTTCGGTCACGGCACCCACCCGCACCCGGGATACGCCGAGAGCGCCGACCAACTGGTGACCTTCTCGGGCCCCTGGACCGAGTACCGCTGGTCCCAGGTCGCCGAGTGGACCGCCGACTATCCCCCCGAGCGCTTCTGCCATTTCGTCCACGGCGTGCCGCGCGGGCACCTGGAGGAGGCCCTGCGCATCGCCCGCTGGCAGGGAGCCTCGACGATCTACTTCACCGACCGCTCCGATCAAGGAGGGACGGTCGACCCCTGGGAGACGATGCCCGGCTACTGGGACGAAATCGTCTCGCGGATCGGAACGGGTGTCTCGGAATGAAGAAGGGCGTGGCAGTGTTACGCGGAGAACAACCGTAGTGATAGACCGACCAACGGAGTCCCCGTGTCGCTGCCACCCCTGGTCGAGCCAGCCTCTGAGCTCACCGTAGACGAGGTCCGCAGGTACTCCCGCCACCTGATCATCCCCGACGTGGGCATGGACGGGCAGAAGCGGCTGAAGAACGCCAAGGTGCTCTGCGTGGGCGCCGGCGGCCTCGGATCGCCGGCGCTGATGTACCTGGCCGCGGCGGGCGTGGGCACGCTCGGCATCGTGGAGTTCGACGAGGTCGACGAGTCGAACCTGCAGCGCCAGATCATCCACAGCCAGGCGGACATCGGCCGCTCCAAGGCGGAGTCCGCGCGCGACTCCGTGCTGGGCATCAACCCGTACGTGAACGTGGTCCTTCACGAAGAGCGGCTCGAGGCCGAGAACGTGATGGACATCTTCAGCCAGTACGACCTGATCGTCGACGGCACCGACAACTTCGCGACCCGGTACCTCGTCAACGACGCCTGCGTGCTGCTCAACAAGCCGTACGTGTGGGGTTCGATCTACCGCTTCGACGGCCAGGCCTCCGTCTTCTGGTCCGAGCACGGTCCCTGCTACCGCTGCCTCTACCCGGAGCCCCCGCCGCCGGGCATGGTCCCCTCCTGCGCCGAGGGCGGTGTCCTCGGCGTGCTGTGCGCGTCCATCGGCTCCATCCAGGTCAACGAAGCGATCAAGCTCCTCGCGGGTATCGGTGAGCCGCTCGTCGGCCGCCTGATGATCTACGACGCCCTGGAGATGCAGTACCGCCAGGTCAAGGTCCGCAAGGACCCGAACTGCGCGGTCTGCGGCGAGAACCCCACCGTCACCGAGCTCATCGACTACGAGGCCTTCTGCGGCGTCGTGTCCGAGGAGGCCCAGGAGGCGGCCGCCGGTTCGACGATCACTCCCAAGCAGCTCAAGGAGTGGATCGACGAGGGCGAGAACATCGACATCATCGACGTCCGCGAGGTCAACGAGTACGAGATCGTCTCGATCCCCGGCGCCCGGCTGATCCCGAAGAACGAGTTCCTCATGGGCGCGGCCCTGGAGAGCCTGCCGCAGGACAAGAAGATCGTCCTGCACTGCAAGACGGGTGTCCGCAGCGCGGAGGTCCTCGCCGTCCTGAAGTCCGCCGGTTTCGCCGACGCGGTGCACGTCGGCGGCGGTGTGATCGGCTGGGTCCACCAGATCGAGCCCGAGAAGCCGGTGTACTGAACGGCGGAGCGTCCCGCTCTTTCGGTGGCGGGGGTCTCCCGGACGTGGTGTCCGGGAGACCCCCGCCACCGTCATGAACAGACCTTGCCGTCCTTCGGCACCGTCCCGTCCAGCAGGTAGCCGTTCACGCTCGAGTCGACACAGTCGCTCCCGCTCCCGTAGGCGCCATGGCCCTCGCCCTTCCAGGTGAGCACCACGCCCACGCCCCCGCCGAGCTCGTCCGCCATCCTGCGCGCGCCCTCGTAGGGCGTCGCCGGGTCCCCGGTGTTGCCGACGACCAGCACCGGAGCGGCTCCCGGAGCACTGACCTCGGGAGTGTCGTACTGCCCGGCCACCGGCCAGTCGTGACACCAGCCCGCCGTGTCCCAGCCCATGAAGTCCCCGAAGACGGGGGAGATCCTCTCGAACTCGGGAAGCCGCTTCCGCGTCTCCTCGGGAGTCGGCCTCTCCTTGTCGTCCAGGCACGATATGACCCGCTGGGAGTGGGTCGTGGTGCCGTAGCTCCCCGAGGCGTCACGATCGTTGTAGTCGTCGGCGAGCGCCAGCAGGGCCGAGCCGTCCCCGGCCTCGGCGTCCTTCAGGGCCTTGGTGAGGCGCGGCCAGCCCGCCTCGCTGTAGAGCGGCAGCACGATGCCGGTGAGGGCCAGCGTCTCGCTGAGCCTGCGCCCGCCGGAGGCGGGCAGGGGGGCGGCGTCGATCCGCTTCAGCAGGCCCGCGATCTTCCGTGAGCCCTGCCGCGGGTCCTGGCCGGTGGACTTGAGGTAGTTGTCCAGGGCGCGCTGGAAGCCCAGCGTCTGGTTCTTGGCGTGGCCCACGGTGTCGGCGCTCGGGTCGACGACCGCGTCCAGCACCAGGCGTCCCACGTTCTTGGGGAACAAGTGGGCGTACACGCCGCCCAGTTCGGTGCCGTACGAGATGCCGAAATAGTGCATCCGGCGATCGCCGAGGACCTGGCGCATCAGGTCCATGTCGCGGGCCGTGTCCGTCGTCGAGACGTGGGACAGCAGCTTGCCGGCGGCCTTCGCGCAGCCCTTCCCGAAGTCCGCGGCGTCCTTGAGATAGGCCGCTTCCTCGGCCGCGTCGTCCGGTGTGGCGTCCACCGACTCGGCGGCCTGGATCGCCTTGTCCCCGCGGCACCGCACCCCTTCGCTGGCCGCCACCCCGCGCGGGTCCCAGCTCACCAGGTCGTAGCGCTCGTGGAGCGCGCCGACGACCCCCTCGTACAACGGCATCGTGGAGACGCCCGAGGCTCCGGGGCCGCCGAAGTTGAACAGGAGCGAGCCGATGCGCTTGTCCGGACCGCCGGTCGCCTTGGAGCGGACGAGCGCCAGGCCGATCGTCGCGCCGTCCGGCTTCGCGTAGTCCACCGGTGCCTCGAGCGTGGCGCACTGCCAGCCACTGCCGGGCGCGGGGGAGTCCGAAGTGCCTTTGCAGCGGCCCCAGTCGAGCTTCTGCGAGGTGACCGAGGCGGGCAGGCCCGGGGACCCGCCGGAGGGCGGCGCGGCGGTCGGTGCCTTGTCGCCGTTCTTCTCCCCCTCCTCGTCGCCGGCCGGGCCGCCCCCGCCGCAGCCGGCCAGCAGCAGCGTGGCGGCGGCCGCGGCCGTCCACCGTGCGAAACGTGTCATGAGTGCCCCCCTCGCCCGTGGTCCGCACGAGGTCGCGGATCACCTGCAGGCCATAGTAGGCGGCGGCCGCCGACCACCGCCGAGGGCTGTGGATAACGCTCTGACCTGCTGTTTTCTAAGAGCAGACGGTTCCGGCCCGCGGCACTGTCCCGTCCAGCAGATAGCCGTCCACCGCACCCCGCACGCACTTGTTCCCGCTGTCGTAGGACCCGTGGCCCTGCCCCTTGTACGTCAGCTCGACCCCGACGCCCTCGCCCAGCGCGTTCACCATCGCCCGAGCGCCCTCGTACGGCGTCGCGGGGTCGCCGGTGTTGCCGACCACGAGGATCGGCGCCGCGCCGGGGGCGCTGACGTCCGGGTGCTCGGCGGCCCCCGGCACGGCCCAGTCGGTGCAACCGACCAGGCCCCAGGCCAGGTAGTCGCCGAACAGCGGTGAGGCGGCCCGGAACGCGGGAACCTTCGACCTCACCTGGTCCGCGGTGTAACGCGGCTTGTCGTCGGCGCAGTTGATGGAGACGTTCGCCGCGGCGATGTTGCTGTACTGGCCGTTCTCGCTGCGTCCGTTCAGCGAGTCCGACAGCAGCATCAGCACCTTGCCGTCCCCGTCGTACGCCTGCTGGAGTCCCTCCGTCAGGTACTCCCAGAAGTCCTTCGAGTACAGCGACTGCGCGATGCCGCTGGTCGCCGCGGTCTGGGTGAGGCGGCGCGGGAAGACACCGGGAATCGGTTTGCCGTCGAGGTCCTTCAGCAGTTCGGCGATGCGGTCCTTGACGTCCTGCGGGCTGTCGCCGATGGGGCAGCCCTCGGCCTTCGAGACGCAGTCCTCGGCGAAGTTGTCCAGCGCCAGCTGGAAGCCCTTGGCCTGGCCGAGGGAGCTCTGTTCCATGTCCTGGGTCGGGTCGACGACCCCGTCGAAGACGGCCCGGCCCACGTTCTTGGGGAACAAGTGGGCGTAGACGCCGCCCAGTTCGGTGCCGTACGAGATGCCGAAGTAGTGCAGCTTGTCGTCGCCGAGCACCTGACGCATCAGATCCATGTCGCGAGCGGCGTCCGTCGTGCGCACATGGGGGAGGACCTCGCCGGAGTTCTTCTCGCACGCCGCGTTGAACGTCCTGGTGTTCCGCAGGAGCGTCTGCTCCTCGGCGGCGTCCTCCGGAGTGGCGTCCTGCTGGAAGAACCTGTCGAGCTGCTGGTCGTTCTCGCACTTCACCCCCGCGCTGCGGCCGACTCCGCGCGGGTCGAAACTCACCAGGTCGTAGCGGGTGCGCAGGGTGGCGTAGTCCTCGCCGAAGGCGGGCAGGGTGGCGACGCCCGAGCCGCCGGGGCCGCCGAAGTTGAAGACGAGCGAGCCGATGCGCCTGCCGGGGTCGCCGCTCGCCTTCGCCCGGATCAGCGCGATCCCGATCGTGTCGCCCCTCGGGTCGGACCAGTCGAGGGGCGCCTTCAAGGTGGCGCACTGCCACTCCGCGCCACCCGGCAGAGGGGACGGGGCGTTGCCGCCTCCCTGGGCCTCGGACGGTGCTGGGCACGCCTCCCAGTCCAGTTTCTGCGCCGTCAGGTCCTCATCCTTGGAGTCGTCGCCGCAGCCGGACACCCACGAGGCCAGCAGGACGACGGCGACGGCCGCGACGACGGCGCGCGGCGGGGACGGGTTCGGCATGTTCCCCATCCTGCGCGCGGGCGGGACGGGCCGCTCGGGGCACGAGCCGTGCGGGTGAGGACGCGGTCGGGGCCCGCGGGCGGGGACGAGACGGTCCGCCCGCCGGGACGGGGTGCGAGGGCGACGAGACCGCCCGCCGCCGGTACGAGGCGCGCACGGGCGGCCGGGCGGTCCGGTGCCTGCCCTAGAGCGCGCCCTTGCGTGTCAGGTGGTTGAAGAACAGCCAGCCCGGCAGTACCGGCAGCCACAGGGTCAGCAGCCGGTACAGCAGCACCGCGGGCGCCGCGACCTCCTTGGGCAGGCCGACGGCGATCAGGCCGACGGTGAGGGTCGCCTCGACCGCGCCCACACCGCCCGGCGTCGGGGCCGCCGAGCCCAGTGCGTTACCGGCGAGGAAGACGACGGCGACACTGGCGAGGCTGAGCGTCGTCGTCTCGTCGTGGCCGAACGCGCGGATCGAGGCGTCCAGGCACATCACGAAGCAGGCGGTCAGCAGCAGCATGCCGCCGATGCCGGTGACGAGCTTCTGCGGCCGCTGCAGCACGTCCAGCATGCGCGGTACGACGCCCGCGAACAGCGACCTCACGCGCGTGGAGACGAACTTGCGCAGCAGCGGCACCGACGTCACCACGAGGATGAGCACCGCGACCGTCAGCAGGCCCGCGATGACCGTGCGGGACGGCGACAGGGACGGAGTCTTCTCCGTACCGGTCAGATAGCCGAAGGACAGCAGCATCAGGATGTGGCAGCCGAGCCCGAAGAGCTGCGACGCGCCGACACTCGCCACCGCGAGCCCCGGCCGGACCCCGGCCCGCTGGAGGAAGCGCGTGTTGAGGGCGACGCCGCCGACCGCGGCGGGCGCCACGATCTTCACGAACGAGCCGGCGACCTGGGCCGCCGCGGTCCGCAGGAACGGCACCCGCTCGGGCACGAAGCCGAGAAGGCTCATCGCCGCCGCGAAGTAGCTCAGGGCGGAGAACAGCGCGGCCGCCGCGACCCAGCCCCACTGGGCGTCGTCGAAGAGGGTCCCGAACTCGATGTGGGTGAGCTGGGTGAGCAGGAAGTACGCGCCGATCGCCCCGGCGATGACGCTGATCAGCGTGCGGGGCTTGACCCGCTCCAGCCGGGCCGGCTCCACGGGGGCCTGGGGTCTGATCAGCAGCACCTGGTGGCGGATCTGGGTGAGCAGATCCTCCTCGCGCGCCTCGTCCAGGGCCTCGTCGATCGCCCGCTTCTCGGCGCGCTGCTCGGCGCGTACGGCCTTCTTGCCGGCCTTCTCCGGCACGGGCGGCGCCGCTTCTCCGCCTTCCTCGGCCGCTTCCGCCGCGCGGGCGAGTTTGGCCTGCCGCGAGGCCTCCAGCACCGCCTCGCGTTCGCGCTGCGCGCGCTCCCGGGCGAGTCTGCGCAGTGTCGCGCGCGTGGAGCGCGTCAGCGCGATCGGCTGGAGCATGGGCAGGCAGTCCGCGACGGCGTCCGGGCCGAGCACGCCCACCGCCGACGCCACCGCGCGCTCGGCGCCCACGCGCAGCGCGAGGGTGGTCACGAGCTGGGCGATGTCCATCCGCAGCAGCAGATCGCCCGCCGCGATCTCGCCGCCGCGCAGATCCGTGAGGATCACCGTGCCGGAACGATCCACCAGGATCGCGTCGCCCGCGAGCCTGCGGTGCGCGATGCGCCGCGACTGCAGCGCCTGCACCTGGTGCCAGGTGTCGCGCAGCAGTTCGTCGGTGATCGTCTCGTCGGGCAGCGAGTCCAGGGTGTGCGCCCCGGTGTGCTCGTAGACGAGCATCACGGCGTCCGGGCCCAGTTCGGAGGTCGCGATCAGCTTGGGCGCGTTGGCGCCGGCCGCGATGGCCGCGTAGGCGAGGAGGGCTTCCTGCTCCAGGGCCTGGCGCAGGGACTGGAGGCTGCGGCGCGTGGTGATGCCGCGCAGCGTCAGCCGGCGCCAGGCGCGGTAGAAGAAGCCCTGGGCCTGCTGCTCGCGGTCGACGACCGTGACGTCGAGCGGGGGGCCGTCCTCCAGGGTGACGAAGTAGCGCCGGCCCCGGTCGCCGCTCTCCGCGGTCTCCTGCGTCTCCTCGCGGGCCGCGCTGACCGGGTGGAAGCCGACGTGCCGGAGGCCCGCCATCAGCGTCCGTCCGGTCGGCCGTACGTTCGGGGAGCCGACCGCGTAGAGCGTTCCGTAGGCGACGGTCCAGCCGATCAGCACCGTCAGGATGATCGAGAACGGGGTCGTGTAGCCGGTGACCAGCATGGAGAAGGCGTCGAGGAGCAGCACGACCCAGAGGACCCCGCGCCAGCGAGGTCTGCGGGACATGCCGACGGCCGTCATGTAGGCGATGACCGGTGCGAGATAGCCGTGCACCGGGTCGGTGAGGGCGTGGACGTCGCTCGGCGAGGGCTGGGTCAGCGCCTCCTGGATGGAGTCGGGCGCGGCCTTGGCGACCCAGAGGTCGGTGGCGAGGGTCACCCCGTGCGCGAGGACGGCGGCGAGGACGCCGTCGGCGATGCGCAGCCCGTCCCGCTTGATCAGCCGCTCGATGGCGAAGGCGACCGGCACCAGGAGGATCGCGATGCTGGACGCCAGCCCCGCGATCTTGATCAGCAGATCGGGTGCCTGTCCGGTGCCCTTGTTGATGTCCTGTTCGAGGCCCGAGGTGGTGCCGTGCGCGAAACCGGCGATGCCGAGCAGCACCACGATCGCGAGTACGCCGACCAGGAGCCGCATCAGGTCGGAGGGGCGGTGCACGCGCGCGGGAAGCAGCGGTTCGTCGCCCTCGACCTCGTCGGCGTGGACCTCGTCCACGCAGCCGGTGCCGCGCTCGGCCCGCCGCTTCTCGTCCCCCGGGGTCCGGGGCGAGGACGCCGGGGTCTCAGGAGAGGGGTCCACGCCCTTCTCGTCGACGCCGCCGGTGTCCGGGCGCGACGAGGCGGCGGAGGTGCCCTCCGCGTCTTCGGGGTGCACGCCCTGCTGCCTCATGGTCTCTTCTTGATCTCGTATCACCAGTCACCGCCCGCACGATGGTGGCATGCCCGAGCGACACACGGGGGCATCAGGGTGCAAATGCGGGGCGCGCAATCTGCTACAAGCGTCACCCCGGGGGAAGGAATACGCACAGTCGCCGCCGGGTCCCGTTGTCGGTGGGGTGGGGCAGGATGGGGCGGATGAGCGAGGAGAGCCTTCCGGCGGACGCGCTGCCGGAGTACGCGGAGCGGGTCCTCGACGTCGCCGAGCTGATCCCGCCCGGCCGCGTCATGACGTACGGCGACATCGCCGAATGGCTGGAGGAGGGCGGGCCGCGCCAGGTGGGCCGGGTGCTGGCCCTGTACGGCGGAGCGGTTCCGTGGTGGCGCGTCATGCGCGCCGACGGCGTGCTGCTGCCCGGCCACGAACTGGACGCGCTGGCCCACTACCGCGCGGAGGGGACGCCCCTGAAGGAGGCGAGCCGGGCATCCGCGGGGCATCTGCCACGCGTCGACATGAGACGGGCCCGTTGGGACGGCGGCGAACGCGCGGAAGGTCACACCTGACAGCTTCGGGTATTCACGGGGCCGAAGGGGACACTGAGGCCCGTACGAGGGAAACGAGGCGCATCCGTGACATGCCGTACGTTCGTGCGACACGGGACGCGCGGGGCGCACGGGGCGTGAGGGAAGAATCGGAAGCACTCCTTCCGTGGACTCCGTCGGCGTAGCGTCGTCGGCACGCGTTCCCCTCACCCGCGGTCACTGCCCTTCACCGGACAGTCCGCCCACCAGTACGACCACCAGGACCGGCGAACCACGTGAGCTCCACTTCCTCCACCAGGCGCCTGACGCACCCCTTCGTGCGCCAGGGGGCCCGCGGTGCGTACCGGCTGGTGCGCACCGCGCCGACCCGGGTGGATCCCCCTCTGCTTGACGCGGGACAGCGCGCGGTGGTTGACCACGGGAGCGGACCGCTGCTCGTCCTCGCGGGTCCCGGTACGGGCAAGACGACCACGCTCGTCGAATCCGTGACCGCCCGGATCGAACGCGGCGGCGACCCGGAACGGATCCTGGTGCTCACGTTCAGCCGCAAGGCGGCCGTCGAGCTCCGCGACCGCATGGCGCTGCGCATAGGAGCCGCCCGTGCGCCCCGGGCCACGACGTTCCACTCCTTCTGTTACGCGCTGATCCGGGCCCACCAGGACAGCGACCTGTTCGCGGAGCCCCTGCGGCTGCTGTCCGGCCCCGAACAGGACGTGGCCGTGCGCGAGCTGCTCGCGGGCCAGCCCGACCTGGAGCGGCTGGGCCTCGCCCATGTGCGCTGGCCGGACGAGCTGCGGGCCTGTCTGACCACGCGCGGCTTCGCGGACGAGGTCCGCGCGGTGCTCGCCCGCAGCCGTGAACTCGGTCTCGGCCCCGACGCCCTGGAGGCGTTCGCCCGGCGCATCGGCCGTCCGGACTGGGGCGCGGCGGCCGCGTTCCTCGCCGAGTACCTCGACGTCCTCGACATGCAGGGGGTCCTCGACTACGCGGAACTGGTCCACCGCGCGGTGCTCCTCGTCCGCCGCCCCGAGGTCGCCGAACGGCTCGCGGCGCAGTACGACGCCGTCTACGTGGACGAGTACCAGGACACCGACCCCGCGCAGGTGCGGCTGCTGCGCGGCCTCGCCGGCGGCGGGAGCACGCTCGTCGCCTTCGGTGACCCCGACCAGTCGATCTACGCCTTCCGCGGCGCCGACGTGAACGGCATCCTGGACTTCCCCGACGCCTTTCCGCGCGTGGACGGCCGCCCGGCCCCGGTCGAGGTCCTCGGCACGTCCCGCCGCTCGGGCGCCCGTCTGCTGGAAGCCACCCGCCGGCTCACCCTGCGCATGCCGCTGACCCGGCTGCCGGCGCAGAAGGTGCGTGCCCACCGCGAGCTGTCCCCGGTGCGGGACGGGGGGCATGTCGAGGTCTACACGTATCCGACGCCCGGCACGGAGCTCGACAACATCGCGGACATCCTGCGCCGCGCCCACCTGGAAGACGGTGTTCCCTGGGGGGAGATGGCCGTCCTCGTGCGTGCCGGTTCCCGCACGATCCCCACGATCCGGCGGGCGCTCACCTCGGCGGGCGTGCCCCTCGACATCGACGGCGACGATCTGCCCCTGCGGCACGAACCCGCGGTGGTGCCACTGCTGACGGCGCTGCGGGCGGTGGCCCGCGCGGAGTCGGAGACGAGCGCGGACAGGGCGTCCGGGGCAAAGGGCGCCTCGGGTTCGGACGAGGTGTCCGGGGCGGACGGGGTCTCTGGTCCGGACGGGGCGTCCGGCTCGGACGGCTCGGACGGCTCGGACGGGATGTCCGCCGCCGTCGCTGATCCCGGGGACACGGCCGGCGTCCGCGTCGCGTCCTGGCTCGACACCGAGACCGCGCTCACCCTCCTCGCCTCGCCGCTCGCGAGCATGGACGCCGCCGACCTGCGGCGCCTGGGGCGCGCCCTGCGGGAGGAGGAGCGGGCCGGCGGAAACCTCGTACCGCCGCCGTCCGACGTCCTGCTCGCCCGCGCGCTGGCCGAGCCGGAGCGGCTCGTCGCGCACGATCCCGCGTACGCCCGGGGGGCCCAGCGCCTCGGCGCGCTGCTGCGCAGGGCGCGTGCGCGTCTCGCGGACGGCGGAACGGCCGAGGAGGCCCTCTGGGACCTGTGGGACGGCACGCCCTGGCCGCAACGCCTGGAGCGGGCCGCCCGGCGCGGCGGCGCGGCCGGACGCAACGCCGACCGGGACCTGGACGCCGTGTGCGCCCTGTTCGCGACCGCCGAACGCGCGGAGGAGCGCACCGGAGGGCGTGGCGCCCTGAACTTCCTGGAGGAGATCGACGCCGAGGACATCGCGGCCGACACGCTCACCCGCAGGGCCGTCCGCCCCGAGGCCGTCCGTCTGATGACGGCGCACCGCTCCAAGGGCCTGGAGTGGCGCCTCGTCGTCGTCGCGGGCGTCCAGGAAGGGCTGTGGCCGGACCTGCGCCGCCGCGGTTCCCTGCTGGAGGCCGACCGCATCGGGCGGGACGGACTCGCCGAACCCCTCACACCCGGGGCACTCCTCTCCGAGGAGCGCCGGCTGTTCTACGTGGCCGCCACGCGCGCGCGTGAACGGCTCGTCGTGACGGCGGTCAAGGCACCGGCCGACGACGGCGACCAGCCCTCCCGCTTCCTCGCCGAACTCGGCGTCGAACCCAAGGACGTGACCGGCCGTCCGCGCCGCCCGCTGGCCGTCGCCCCGCTGGTCGCCGAGCTGCGCGCCACCACGGTCGACCCGCGCGTCTCGGAGGAACTCAGGCAGGCCGCGGCCCGCCGTCTCGCCCGTCTCGCCGCGCTCGCCGACGAGGACGGCCGCCCGCTGGTCCCCTCCGCGCACCCCTACCGCTGGTGGGGCATGTACGAGCCGACGGAGAGCAAGGTCCCGCTGCGCGACCGGGACAAGCCCGTCGTGCTCTCCGGCAGCGCCCTCGACCAGCTCGCCAACACCTGTGCCCTGCAGTGGTTCCTCGGGCGGGAGGTGAAGGCCGACGCGCCCGCGACGGCCGCCCAGGGCTTCGGCAACGTGGTGCACGTCCTCGCCGACGAGGTCGCCTCCGGACGCACCCCCGCGGACCTCGACGTCCTCATGGAACGCCTCGACTCGGTGTGGAACGCGCTCGCCTTCGACGCCCCCTGGAAGTCGGCGCAGGAGAAGGAGCACGCGCGCGTGGCGCTCGAACGCTTCCTGGAGTGGCACGTCATGGACCGCACCGGCCGTACACCGGTGGCCAGCGAGCACGACTTCGACGTGACGCTCGAAGCGGGCTCCTACGAAGTGCGCATCCGCGGCTCCATGGACCGCGTCGAGGCCGACAGCGCCGGCCGCGCCTACGTGGTCGACTTCAAGACCGGCAAGCAGGCACCGAGCGCCGCGGAGGTGGCCCGCCACCCGCAGCTCGCCGTCTACCAGCTCGCCGTCGGCGAAGGCGCGGTCGACGACGTCTTCGACGGCGTACGCCCCGAGGCGGGCGGTGCCGAACTCGTCCAGCTCCGCCAGGGCGCCGCCAAGAAGAACGGCGGCGAGAGCCTTCCCAAGGTCCAGGCGCAGGAGCCGCTGGAGGGCGAGTGGGTCGGCGACCTGCTGGCGAACGCCGCCGGCAAGGTCCTCGACGAACGGTTCTCGCCGACGACGGGACAGCACTGCACGCACTGCTCCTTCCGGGCGTCCTGCAGCGCCCGGCCCGAGGGCCGGCAGGTCGTCGAGTGAGCGGATCCCGGACGGGCGCCGGGCAGGCCGCCGGTCCGTGCGGTTCCGCGGAGTCGGGAGGCGCCGGACAGGCTGCCGCTCCGTGCGGCTCCGCGGGTTCGACCCGTGTCGGGCAGGTCACCCGTTCCAAGCGGCCCGGGGGCACGGCGTCAGCGAGTGACGTATAGCACCACATACGCTGACCTGCGCTTCTTTCGCCCCCCTCGCCGATGTGGTCACCGCTGTCGGTGGACGCCGCTAGCCTCTGCGCATGCCCGCCCGTCTCACCGACCCCGAACAGCTCAAAGAACTCCTCGGCATCCCGTTCACCCCGGAACAGACGGAGTGCATCACCGCGGAACCGGCCCCGCAGGTGATCGTGGCCGGAGCCGGTTCGGGCAAGACCACGGTGATGGCGGCCCGCGTGGTGTGGCTGGTCGGCACCGGGCAGGTGGCCCCCGAGCAGGTCCTCGGCCTGACGTTCACCAACAAGGCGGCGGGCGAACTCGCCGAGCGGGTCCGCAAGGCGCTCGTCAAGGCGGGGGTCACCGACCCGGACGTCATCGACCCCGACAACCCGCCGGGCGAACCGGTCATCTCCACGTACCACGCCTTCGCCGGCCGGCTGCTCACCGACCACGGCCTGCGCATCGGACTCGAACCGACCTCGCGGCTCCTCGCCGACGCCACCCGCTACCAGCTCGCCGCGCGCGTGCTGCGCGAGGCGCCGGGCCCCTACCCGGCACTGACCCGCTCCTTCCCGGACCTGGTGAGCGACCTCCTGACCCTCGACTCCGAGCTCGCCGAACATCTCGTGGCGGCCGAGGACCTGCGCGCCCACGACGCCGAACTGCTGCGCACCCTGGAGAGCGCGCGGCTCACCAACGCGGATCTGCGCAAGGTCCCCGAGACCGCCGCGGCCCGGCGCGAACTCGCCGAGCTGGTGGGCCGTTACCGCGCGGCGAAACGAGAGCGCGACCTCCTCGACTTCGGCGACCAGATCGCCCTCTCGGCCACCCTGGCCCGCACCCGCCCCGAGGTCGGGGAGATCCTGCGGGACGAGTTCCGGGTGGTCCTGCTGGACGAGTACCAGGACACCTCGGTGGCCCAGCGCGTCCTGCTCGCGGGACTGTTCGGCGGCGGCACCGGACACCCCGTGACCGCGGTCGGCGACCCCTGCCAGGCGATCTACGGCTGGCGCGGCGCGTCCGTCGCCAACCTCGACGACTTCCCCGAGCACTTCGCCCGCCCCGACGGCCGCCCCGCCGTCCGCCAGTCGCTCAGCGAGAACCGCCGCAGCGGCGGCCGCCTCCTCGACCTCGCCAACGGACTCGCCGAGCCGCTGCGCGCCATGCACGCGGGCGTGGAGGCCCTGCGGCCCGCCCCGGGAGCCGAGCGGGACGGCGTCGTGCGCTGCGCGCTGCTGCGCACCCACGCCGAGGAGATCGGCTGGCTCGCCGACTCGATCGCCCATCTCGTACGCACCGGCAAGGCACCCGCCGAGATCGCCGTCCTGTGCCGCACCGCCGGCGACTTCGCCGAGATCCAGGGCGCGCTCGTCGCCCGTGACGTCCCCGTCGAGGTGGTGGGCCTCTCCGGTCTGCTGCACCTGCCCGAGGTGGCCGACCTCGTGGCCGTCTGCGAAGTCCTCCAGGACCCGGGGGCGAACGCCTCCCTCGTCCGGCTGCTCACCGGCCCGCGCTGGCGGATCGGCCCGCGCGACCTCGCCCTCCTCGGGCGCCGTGCCCGTCTGCTGGTCTCCCACGCGCACGCACGGGCCGACGACGATCCGGACCGCAGGCTCGCCGCGGCCGTCGAGGGGGTCGATCCCGCCGAGGTGATCTCGCTCGCCGACGCCCTCGACACGTTCCTGGAGACGCCCGTCGAGGCCGCGGGGGACGACGACGGGCTGCCCTTCTCGCCGGACGCGCGCGTGCGCTTCGCGCGGCTCGCCGCCGAACTGCGCGACCTGCGCCGCTCGCTGGCCGACCCGCTCATGGACGTCCTGCACCGGGTCCTCGCCGTCACCGGCCTGGAGGTCGAGCTCTCCGCGTCCCCGCACGCCCTGGCCGCCCGCCGCCGCGAGACCCTGTCCAACTTCCTGGACGTCGCCGCGTCCTTCGCGGCCGGCGACGGCGAGGCGAGCCTGCTGGCCTTCCTCGGCTTCCTGCGGACCGCCGCACAGTACGAGAAGGGCCTGGACAACGCCCTGCCCGGCGGCGAGAACACCGTCAAGGTGCTCACCGCGCACAAGTCCAAGGGCCTGGAGTGGGACGTGGTGGCGGTCCCCGGCCTCGTCACCGGCACCTTCCCGAGCGGCCAGGGCCGCGAGAAGTGGACCGCCCAGGGCAAGGTCCTGCCCCACCGTCTGCGCGGCGACGCCGACACGCTGCCCGACGTCGACACCTGGGACGCCAAGGGCATCAAGGCCTTCCACGAGGCCATGAAGGCCCACCAGCACACCGAGGAACTGCGCCTCGGCTACGTCACGTTCACCCGCCCCCGTTCGCTCCTGCTCGGCTCCGGCCACTGGTGGGGGCCCTCCCAGAAGCGGACGCGCGGCCCCTCGGACTTCCTGCACGCCCTCCACGACCACTGCACGGCCGGACACGGCGAGATCGAGGTCTGGGCGGACGAACCGGCCGAGGACGAGGAGAACCCGGCCCTGCACGAGGCGGCCGCCGACCACGCCTGGCCGCTCCCGCTCGACGACGCGGCCCTCGTCCGCCGCCGCGCGGCGGCGGACACCGTACTCGCCCACCTGGAGCGGGTCGCGTCCCACGACGGGACCCGTCCGGACACCGGCGCGCACGCGGACCCGGCCGCCCACGACCCCGGTCCGTACGACGATCCGGAATGGCCGCCCCCGCCCGAGGACGACGTCCCGCCCCACGACGAGGACGGTTTCCCCGAGGACGGGTTCTTCGAGGGGGACCTTCCCGACGACCCCTTCTCCGACGACCCTTTCCCCGACGACTCCTTCTCCGGGGACCCCTTCCCGGGGGACGGCCCCGGGGACGGCGGTTTGCCCGGGGACGGCGGCTCGGACCGGGACTCCTGGGCCACGGAACGACCGGGGGACGACCCGGCCGACCGCGGGAGCGAACGTCCGACGGTGCCGCACCAGGCACAGCCGCCCGTCCTCCTCCCGCACCCCCGGGAGGCCGTGAGCGAGCGCCTCACGCCCGAGGAGGCCCGCACCCTCGCCTCCTGGGACCGCGACCTGGACGCGCTCACCGGCGAGCTCCTGCGCGCCCGCGAGACCGTCACCCACGTTCCTCTGCCGGCCTCGCTCACCGCCTCCCAGCTCGTGCGTCTGGCCGCCGACCCGGACGGCTTCGCCCAGGAACTCGCCCGCCCCATGCCGCGCCCCCCGCAGCCCGCCGCGCGCCGGGGCACGCGCTTCCACGCCTGGGTGGAGTCCCGCTTCGAGGAACTGCGGCTGCCGATGCTCGACCCCGAGGAACTGCCCGGCAGCGAGGCGGAGATCGCCGACGAGCACGACCTGCAGGCCCTGAAGGACGCCTTCGAACGCACTCCCTACGCGCACCGCACCCCGTACCGCGTCGAGGTGCCCTTCCAGCTCGCGATCGCCGGCCGGGTCGTCCGCGGCCGGATCGACGCCGTCTACAGGAACGGCGAGGGCGAGGAGACGACGTACGAGATCGTCGACTGGAAGACCGGCCACGGCCGCACGGCCGACCCGCTCCAGCTCGCGCTGTACCGCCTGGGCTGGGCCGAACGGCAGCGGGTTCCCCTGGAATCCGTCACGGCCGCGTTCCTGTACGTCCGCGACGGCGAGGTCGTACGACCGGAGGGCCTTCCGGACCGTGCCGCGCTGGAACGGCTGCTCACCGAGGACCCGACCGGCGCACGGGGCGGGGTCCCCGGGGAACCGCCGGACGAACACGCCCCTGTGGGCGGATAGGCTCAGGAACATGAGCAAGCCCGTTGACAGCGCCGTCAGCACCGTCCGTACGTACATCGAGACGCACCGCGCCGCCTTCCTCGACGACCTCGGTCGGTGGCTGCGCATCCCCTCGGTCTCGGCCCAGCCCGAGCACGCCGCGGACGTGGCACGCAGCGCCGACTGGCTCGCCGCCGCCCTTAGGGAGACCGGCTTCCCGACCTGCGAGGTCTGGCCGACCGCGGGCGCCCCCGCCGTCTTCGCCGAGTGGCCCTCCGACGACCCGGACGCACCCACGGTCCTCGTCTACGGACACCACGACGTACAGCCCGCCGCCCGCGAGGACGGCTGGGACACCGACCCCTTCGAGCCGGTGATCCGGGGCAACCGCCTCCACGCGCGCGGGGCCGCGGACGACAAGGGCCAGGTGTTCTTCCACACACTCGGCGTCCGGGCCCACCTCGCCGCCACCGGCCGCACCAGCCCGGCCGTGCACCTCAAGCTGCTGGTCGAGGGCGAGGAGGAGTCCGGCTCCCCGCACTTCCGCGAGCTCGTCGAAGAACACGCGCAACGGCTCGCCGCCGACGCCGTGATCGTCTCCGACACCGGCATGTGGTCCGAGGACACCCCCACGGTCTGCACGGGCATGCGGGGCCTCGCCGAGTGCGAGATCGTCCTCCACGGACCCGGGCAGGACATCCACTCCGGATCCTTCGGCGGCGCCGTGCCCAACCCCGCCACCGCGGTCGCCCGCCTGGTCGCGGCCCTGCACGACGAGCACGCGCGCGTGGCCGTACCCGGCTTCTACGAAGGAGTCACCGAACTCACCGGGCGCGAGCGCGAACTCTTCGCCGAACTGCCCTTCGACGAGGAGCGCTGGCTGCGCACGGCAAGGTCGACGGCCACGCACGGAGAGGCCGGGCACACCACCCTGGAGCGCGTCTGGGCCCGCCCGACCGCCGAGGTCAACGGCATCGGCGGCGGCTACCAGGGGGCGGGCAGCAAGACGATCATCCCGTCCTCGGCCATGGTGAAGCTCTCCTTCCGGCTCGTCGCCGGACAGGACCCGGACCACATCGAGAAGGCCGTACGCGCCTGGGCGGCCGAGCAGGTGCCCGACGGCATCCGGCACGAGATCACGTTCAGCCCGTCCACCCGTCCGTGCCTGACCCCGCTGGACCACCCGGCACTGCAGTCCGTCGTGCGCGCCATGGGCCGGGCCTTCGAGCAGCCGGTCCGCTACACCCGCGAGGGCGGCTCGGGACCGGCGGCCGACCTCCAGGAAGTCCTCGGCGCCCCGGTGCTCTTCCTGGGCATCTCCGTTCCCTCCGACGGCTGGCACGCCCCCAACGAGAAGGTCGAACTCGACCTCCTCATGAAGGGCGTCGAGACGACCGCCTACCTCTGGGGCGACCTGGCCGAGAACTGGCGCGAGACACACTGAACAGACCGAACCGCAGCCCCGAGAGCGCCCCGCACGCCCGCCCTGCTGAACCGCCCGCCGAAACAACCGTTCCACCGGGGGAGTTGGAAGCATCCGTGACCACCTGGACCGACCACAGCGCCGACCGTCCCATCTCGCTCACCGCTCCGAGCGGCATCGACCGGGCCGCCCACCACCGGCTCGACGAGGCATGGCTCGCGGCGGCCTGGAGCCACCCCACGACCCGCGTCTTCGTGGTCTCCGGCGGTCAGGTGCTCATCGACGAGACGGCCGACGGCACCACCGAACTGCTGATGACGCCGTCCTTCGAGGCCCCGCTCACCGAGGCGCACCGCTACTTCCTGGGCACGGACGACGACGGGGTGAGCTACTTCGCGCTCCAGAAGGACGCGCTTCCCGGCCGCATCGACCAGTCCGCCCGCCCGGCCGGCCTGCGTGAGGCGGGCCTGCTGCTGTCGCCGCGCGACGCGGGCCTGATGGTGCACGCGGTCGGCCTGGAGAACTGGCAGCGCACCCACCGCTTCTGCTCGCGCTGCGGTGAGCGCACGGTCATCGCCGCCGCCGGTCACATCCGCCGCTGCCCCGCGTGCGGCGCCGAGCACTACCCGCGCACCGACCCGGCCGTGATCATGGCCGTCACGGACGACGACGACCGCATCCTGCTCGGCCGGCAGGTGCACTGGCCCGAAGGCCGCTTCTCCACCCTCGCGGGCTTCGTCGAGCCCGGCGAGTCGATCGAGCAGTCGGTGCGCCGCGAGGTCTTCGAGGAGGTCGGGGTCACGGTCGGCGAGGTCGAGTACGTCGCCAGCCAGCCCTGGCCGTTCCCCTCCAGCCTCATGCTGGGCTTCCGCGCCCGCGCCACCTCGCCGGAGATCGACGTCGACGGCGAGGAGATCCACGAAGCACGCTGGTTCTCCCGGGACGACCTGAGGGCCGCCTTCGACTCCGGGGAGGTCCTGCCCCCCTACGGGATCTCGATCGCGGCGCGTCTGATCGAGCTCTGGTACGGCAAGCCCCTGCCGACTCGGGGCAACACCCCCTGAGGGCGCCCCGGACATGACGTCGCCCCTCCGACCGGCCCGGGCC